>JAGTVE010000232.1 GCA_018224485.1 Thioalkalivibrio sp.
ATCATCCAGACGTTCTCGCTGAGCTGGATGGGCGGGATGTCCTCGACGGGTGGCCCCTTGAGGAAGCCGTCGAGATCGGCGGCGAAGGCGGTGATCTGCGGGGCGGTCGCGATGACGCCGGCCGTTGCGAGCGATCCGGCGCCGAGTTGCAGGAAGCGGCGGCGGGACATCCGGGGCGGGAAAGACGGCATGCTGCTGGCTCCATTGACGTGAGGGGCGCGTGGCGCGCTCGATGCATCTCGAGGAAGACAGGGTAACGGATACCGCGCCGCCAGCACACATGTGCCCGGGGCACTGCGGCCGCTACCGTAGCGGACGTGCAAGGCACCGAAGATCTTCCATCGCCCGGCGCTGGCGGTGGCACGTCCGCAAGCGGGGCTCGCGCTCCAACATCGCCGCGCCGCGAACAGGCGAAGCGGTTTCCGGCTGCACGGGACCAACCGGCACCGGATCCGCAGGCCACCAGGGTCCTGCTATACTCGGCGGCCGCTTGCGCGCACCGGAGCGGGTGGTCCGAGGAGGCCGTACCAGCCTGTCAGGGCCGGATCGGCCGCCGGGCCGGGAATTTTTCTGAAGGCTCTTTTGCCGGGAGTTGGGATGCGTTTCAGAGGATGGCTCGGGGGAGTCCTCGGCACCATTCTGGTGCTGTTGGTGATCGGTGTCTTCCTGATGCCGGACCGCACCCAGATGCAGCAGTTCGACAACCTCCCCTGGCAGGTCGAGACCCCGGAGGTGGATCGGACGCGCGTACTGGGCATCGAACTCGGCCGGACGACCCTCCGGGATCTGACGGATCGCCTCCCGGTGCCCGATATCCGACTGTTCGTTGAACCGGATGGAACCCGGGCCGTCGAGGCCTTCTACTCCAACGCGCGGATTCCCCCGTTCGAGGTCAACCTGGTGCTGCGCCCGGCACTCGACGAGGCCGATATGGACTTCCTCTGGGAAGAGCGCACCTCCGATCGGCCGATGCCCAGCGGTGCACGCCGCTACGGGCTCAGCGACGACGCATTGCGGATGCTTGGCGACAGACCGGTGGTGGAGATGAGTTACATACCGCGGGCCCGCTGGGATTCCGATCTGGTGCGCGCGCGATTCGGCGAGCCCGCGAGCCACCTGCGTATCGGGGACGACCAGAGCTACTGGCTGTATCCGGACCAGGGGGTCGCGATAAGGATTCCCGCGGGCGGTGGCCGCGTACTGATGCACTTCGTCACGCTCGAGCGCTGGGAGCAGGTCGTCGAGCGCCTCGAGCGTGCCGGCCAGCTGCTCCTGGATGGCACGCAGGGGCAGAATTGATGGAGGCGCCCTTCTGGCAGCGGCCGCTGGAGACGCTGACCGAGCAGGAGTGGGAGGGCCTCTGCGATGGCTGCGGACGCTGCTGCCTGCACAAGCTCGAGGACGAGGACACCGGCGAGCTGGCCTTTACCTGGCTCGCCTGCCGTCTGCTGGACTGCGAGACCGGACGCTGCTCGGATTACGCGAACCGGATGCGCCGGGTCCCCGACTGCCTGAAGATCGACATCGGGTCCGTGGCCGAATACGAGTGGCTGCCGCCCACCTGCGCGTACCGCCTTCGTCTGCGTGGTGAGCCCCTGCCCGAGTGGCACCCGCTGATCTCTGGTGATCCCGGGACCGTTCAAGCGGCAGGCGTGTCGGTGGCAGGGCGGGTGGTCCGCGAGGATGCGGCACCCGACCTGCCCCTGATCGACTTTGTCGTCGACTGGCCCGGTCAGTGGCCGCGTGCCGCAAGGCCCGCTGCGAGGCGGGGGCCGGCGAAGCCCTCCTGATTGTTCAGGTATCGGACCAGGCGCTCCCGGAAGTCGTCGATGGTCGAATCCTTGACCTCGGGCAATTCCGACACGTGCTGCCACCAGCGCGCGAGTCGCGGGTACTCCCGGGGCTGCCAGGGGCTCTCGGGATCCTGCAGCAGGTCGTAGCGCATCAGTACCGGCGCCAGTGTCGCGTCCAGCAGCGAGAACGCGGATCCGGAGAAGCAGGGATCGGCCTGGCACTGCTCCTCCATCCGCGCCAGACCCTTGGCCGCCTCGTCGCGGGCCTCGCGGAAGGCCTCTTCGGTGGGTGCGGTCATCCAGTGGTGCATCGCCATGATCATGTCCGACGCGAAGGCGATCCAGGCGCGGGAGAGCGCACGCTCGAGGGGGTCCTCGGGCAGCAGTCTTGGCGGGGCGATCTCATCGACGTATTCGCTGATCACTGCCGACTCGAAGACCGCGGTGTCCCGGTCCACCAGTAGCAGGGGTACCTTTCCAGTCGGGGATTTCTCGCGGAACCAGGCGGGCGGATCGTTCAGTTCGATGAAGGTCAGTTCGAAGGGGACCTTCTTGTGTTTCAGCGTGATGACGCTACGCTGAACGAAAGGACAAAGGGGAAAGCTGACCAGATGCAGATTGGGCAGGGCCATGAGACCTCCAGACGGCGACTGTAATCGGTTCCCGATGGCTGAACGGGCGTGCGGCCGTGACTCCGTCCGATCACGATAACGGCTCGCTGCGCCTGGACAAATGGCTCTGGGCCGCGCGCTTCTTCAAGACCCGGGCGCTCGCCACCGAGGCGGTTGCAGGAGGGAAGGTGCACGTAAATGGCGATCGCTGCAAGCCTGCCCGGAAGGTGCACCCCGGCGACCGCGTGACAGTGCAGCGGGGCCAGGAGCTCTTCGACATCGAGGTCCTCGGCATCAACGCGCGGCGCCGTCCGGCCACCGAGGCGCAGCAGCTGTACGCCGAGACCGCGGAGAGCGTGGCGCGGCGCGAGGAGGAGGCCGCCCGGCACCGCGAGCAGCGGGACAGCGCGCGTCCCGGGCGCCGCCCGGACAAGCGGGAGCGCCGGCACATCCGCCGCTTCATCAGAAAGGAGGGAGAGATGTGAACACAGGTCATCCGGAGACACCCTTGCTGGCCGTGGATCTGATCATCCGGCACGCAGCCAACCCGGGCCGGGTGCTGCTGATCGAACGCCGCAATCCACCGGCGGGCTGGGCGCTGCCCGGCGGGTTCGTCGACCGCGGCGAGCCCGCGGAACGGGCGGCACTGAGGGAGGCAAAGGAGGAGACCAGCCTCGATGTCCGGCTCGAGACCTTGCTGGGTGTGTATTCGGACCCGGAGCGCGATCCGCGGGGGCACACCGTGAGCCTGGTCTACATTGCCCGGGGCGAGGGAGAGGCGCAGGCGCAGGACGACGCGCTGGCATTGCGCTGGATCGACCCCGAGGACCGGAAGCAGACGCTGGCCTTCGACCATCGGCGGATCCTCGACGACTACCTGCGCTTCCGGGCCACCGGAGAGGTCGCACCGCTTCGCAACGGCGGCCGCTGAGTGTCCGGAGGGTGCCCGGCGCAGGCGACCTGTTATCATGCGGCTGTTTCCGAGCGATGACGAATCCTGGTGAGCCAAGCGGTCCAAGCCCCTGTACAGCCGCGGGTCTATTCCCGCGATCAGCACCCGATCTCGCGCGCCGCCATCAGCGACAACGCGCTGAAGGTCCTCTACCGGCTGCGTGACGCGGGCTTTCGCAGCTGCCTGGTCGGCGGCGGTGTCCGGGATCTGCTGCTCGGACGCGAACCGAAGGACTTCGACGTGGCGACCGACGCGCATCCCGAGGACGTGCGCCGGCTCTTTCGTAACTGCCGCCTGATCGGGCGGCGTTTCCGGCTGGCCCACGTGACCTTCGGGCGCGAGATCATCGAGGTCGCCACCTTCCGGGCACCCTTCGGTGCCGAGAACGAGGAAGGCAACGTCGAACTCAGCGAGGATGGCCGCATCCTCCGCGACAACAGCTACGGCACCATCGAGCAGGATGCGTGGCGGCGCGATTTCACCATCAACGCCCTCTATTACGACATCGCCGACTACTCGGTGCTCGATTTCACCAACGGTGTGATCGATCTGCACGAGGGCGTGCTCCGTTTGATCGGCGACGACCCGGAACAGCGTCTGCGTGAGGATCCGGTGCGCATGCTGCGCGCGGTGCGCTTCGGGGCCAAGCTGGGCCTGCGCATTGCGCCGGAGGTCGACGCGGCGCTGCACCGCTTCGCGGACCTGCTGACGTCCGTGGCGCCCGCGCGGCTCTTCGACGAGGTGATCAAGCTCTTTCACAGCGGCGAGGCGGTGACCTGCCTGGACGAACTGGAACGCTTCGGCCTGTTCGAGGCAATGTTTCCGCAGGCCGCCGAGCGCTTTGCCGACCCCGAAACGGGCCCCGCCCAGCGGGACTTCCTGGTCGAGGCCCTGAAGAACACCGATGCCAGGATCCGCGACGGGATGGGCGTGCACCCGGCCTTCCTGTATGCGGCGATCCTCTGGGCGCCGGTGCGGCGCGAGGCCCGGGCGCGGCTGGACGCCGGCGAGGAGCCCGCCGCCGCCTGGCAACAGGCGTCTTCCATGATATTCGAGCGGCAGGTGCAACGGGTCTCGATACCGAAGCGTTATGCACTGGTGGTGCGCGAGATCTGGGAGCTGCAGCAACGCCTCCCCCGGAACCAGGGCGGGCGCGCCCTGAAGCTCCTGGACCATCCGCGCTTTCGCGCGGGCTACGACTTCCTCTGCCTGCGCGCGCGGGCGGGCGAGGCGGATCCGGAACTCTGCGCGTGGTGGACCGAGTTCCAGGACAGTGACGCCGCGCGGCAGCAGCAGAGGCCCGCGGCGGAGGCACCGGACACGGCGACGCGGCCGCGGCGCGGCCGGCGGCGGCGTCGGCCAAGGGCGGTGTCATGAACGCTCCGGTGTCGGCCTTCATCGGGATCGGGGCCAACCTGGGCGAGCCGGTTGCACAGGTGTTCGACGCCCTGGCGCGACTGGGCCGCGACCTGCCCGAGACCCGACTCTCCGGACGCTCGCGCCTCTACCGCAACCCTCCGATGGGGCCCCGGGACCAGCCCGATTACGTGAACGCGGTGGCGCGCCTGGAGACCCGGCTGGAGCCCTGCGCGCTGCTGCACCGGCTGCAGGCGATCGAGGTCGCCTGCGGGCGCCGGCGCGACGCCACACGCTGGGGTCCGCGCTTGCTCGATCTCGACCTCCTGCTCTTCGGCGAAGAGGTGATCGACGAACCGGGCCTGCGGGTCCCGCACCCGGGCATCGCGGAGCGTGACTTCGTGCTGCTCCCGCTGCTGGAACTGGCTCCCGGGCTGATGATCCCGGGGCACGGCCCGGTCGCGGCGCTGTGCCGCGGGATATCCGGAACTGGGTTGCAGGCCGTTGCCGAGGAGGCGCGCGCATGAGCCTCGCCGATTTCCGTTTCATTGCGGTGGAGGGGCCGATCGGCGTCGGGAAGTCGAGCCTGGCCCGGATGCTCGCGGAGCACCTGGGCGCAGAGGGCCTGTTCGAGGTACCGGACGAGAACCCGTTCCTGGAACGCTTCTACCAGGATCGTTCCAAGCACGCCCTGGCCACGCAGCTGCATTTCCTGGTGCAGCGCATCCGGCAGCTGACGCCGCTGGCTCAGCTCCAGCTCTTCGAGCGCCTGCACGTGGCCGACTACCTGGTGGACAAGGACCCGCTGTTTGCGGAACTCAATCTCTCACCCGACGAGATGACCATCTACCGGGAGATGTTCCGGCACCTGCGCCCCCGGCTTCCGCGGCCGGATCTGGTGGTGTGCCTGCAGGCCCCGGTCGAGGTGCTGCTGGAGCGCATCCGCCGGCGCGGGCGCGGCTACGAACGCCGTATCGACGGCGCCTACCTCGAGCAGTTGAACGCGGCCTACGCGGAGTTCTTCTATCATTTCGATGCGGCCTCGCTGGTGATCGTGAACGCGGCGGAGATCGACTGGGTCAACCGCGCGGCGGATTTTCAGCAGCTCGTCGAATTCCTCGATCAGGTTCACGGGGGGAGGCACTACTTCAATCCGCTGCCCGTGCACCTGTGACCGGTGCAGGAGGTCCGATGCGCACTACCATTCGCACCCTCGAAAGGCACAAGCGGGACGGACGGCCGATCACCTGCCTGACCGCCTACGATGCCAGCTTCGCCCGGCTGCTGGACGCCTCGGACATCGACGTGATCCTGGTGGGCGACTCGCTGGGCATGGTGGTGCAGGGGCACGAGACCACACTGCCGGTGACCATCGAACACGTGGTCTACCACGTCGAGGCGGTGTTCCGGGGTAGCCGCCGCGCGATGCTGATGGCCGACCTGCCGTTTCTCGGTGACCGCGACGCGCTGACCGCGCTGGAACAGGGGGGCGCGCTGATGCGGGCCGGCGCGCAGATGGTCAAGGTGGAATGCAACGGCGGCCACACCGGTCTCGTGCAGCGTATGGCCGGCTCCGGGATTCCGGTGTGCGCGCATCTTGGCCTGACCCCTCAGGCGGTGCACCGCTTCGGCGGCTATCGGATCCAGGGCCGCGAGTCCGCGGCGGCCGATCGCATCGAGGCGGAGGCACGGGCGCTCGAGGCCGCGGGGGCACAGTGCCTGCTGCTCGAGGGGGTTCCGGAGGCGCTGGCGGCGCGCATCACGCAGGCGGCCCGGGTGCCGGTGATCGGGATCGGCGCCAGCCCCGACTGCGACGGACAGGTGCTGGTGCTGCAGGACGTGATCGGCCTAACGCCCGATCCGCCCCGGTTCGCACGCGACTTCATGTCCGGGGCCGGAGGGCTTGCCGAGGCCATAGCGGCCTATGCCGCGGCAGTGCGGGAGCGCCGCTTCCCCGTTTCCGGCGAGCACACCTTCACCTGAACCCGATGCGTATCCTTCGCGATCGACGCCAGCTGACCGCGCTGTGCCGGCAATGGCGGAGCAGGGAGGTCGACAGGCTCGCCTTCGTGCCGACGATGGGCAATCTGCACGCGGGTCACCTTGCGCTGGTGCGCCACGCACGGGAACAGGGCCACCGCGTGGTGGTGAGCGTGTTCGTGAACCCCCTGCAGTTCGACCGTCCCGACGACCTCTCCCGCTATCCGCGAACGCTGGAGGCCGACGCGAAGGTGCTGGCCGAGGCCGGCATCGACGCCCTGTTCTGTCCGGAGGCCGCCGAGATGTACCCGGAACATGAGCCGGTGACGGCGCGGGTGGTGGTCTCCGGACTGTCCCGCGTGCTCGAAGGCGAATCGAGGCCGGGCCACTTCGACGGGGTCGCCACCGTCGTCGCCAAGCTGTTCAACCTGGTGCGGCCCGATCTCGCGGTCTTCGGCGAGAAGGATTATCAGCAGCTGCTGCTGATCCGGGGCATGGTCGCGTCGCTGAACTTTCCGGTGTCCGTCCAGGCCGTGCCCACGGTGCGCGAGAGCGACGGGCTGGCGCTCAGTTCCCGCAACGCGCAGTTGTCGCCTTCCGCGCGGGCGCGGGCGCCGGAACTGTACCGTTGCCTGCGGGACACGGTGGAGGCCTGCCTGCTCGAACCCGACCAGTGGCCCGGGATGTTCCCCGAACTCCTCGCCACCTCCGAGGGGCGGTTGCGCGAGGCGGGTTTCCGGCCGGATTATCTCAGCATCCGGCGCGCCGAAGATCTGGGCGACCCCGAGCCTGGAGACCGGGATCTGATCCTGCTGGCGGCTGCCTGGCTTGACGGCGTCCGGCTGATTGATAATCTGCGGCTTCGCTGCGGGAAGTTTGCCGGTCGGGCATGATTGCCGCATAATGCGCTGCACAATAATTTATGACGAAAGCGTCACCGGAGTTTCCGCCGATGATGATCAGCCTACTGAAGGGCAAGTTGCACAAGGCCCGCGTCACGCACTGCGAACTCGAGTACGAGGGTTCCTGCGCGATCGATACCCGACTGCTGGAGGCGGCCGGCATCCTGCCGTTCGAGCAGATCCAGATCTACAATATCGATAACGGCGAACGCTTCACCACCTACGCGATCGAGGCCGAGGCGGGCTCGGGCGTGATCTCGGTGAACGGCGCCGCCGCGCACAAGGCCGCGGTCGGGCACCGGGTGATCATCTGCGCCTATGGCCAGCTGGACGCGGAGGAGGCCCGATCGTTCACCCCGAACCTGGTCTATCTGGGTCAGGGCAACCGCATCACGCACACCGGCCACCAGATCCCGGTCCAGGCCGCCTGATCCGGGCCGGCACCGTCTGGTGGGTGCGCTTCGCTTCACCCACCCTGCGCGGTACCCCCGCCAACGCACCCGGTAGGGTGGGCCAAGCGCAGCGGGCCTACCAGGGAACGCCCCCTCAGCCCGTGTTCCGCATGCCGGCCGCGATCGCGTTGATCGAGCGCAGCAGCGGCGCCAACCACGGGTTGGCCTCATCCTCCTCCGAACGGACCTCCTCGACGGCCCGCGACTCCCGCAGCAGATGGATCTGGATGCTGTTCAGCGGATCCAGATAGGGATCGCGCCGCTGCAGCGACAGTGCGAGCAGCGGCGTCCCGGCCATCAGCGCATCGAGCTGCGAGACCAGCAGGACCTCCCGCACCGTGCGCTCGTACTCGTCCCGGATGCGTGCATAGACCGCGTCGGACAGCGCGCGGTCGCTGCACAAACGGGCGTATTCAGCGGCGGTGCGCATGTTCGCCTTGCTCAGCGCCATCTCACTGTTCGACAGCAGTGAGCGGAAGAACGGCCACTCGGCATACATCCGCCGCAGCAGTTCCAGCCGGTCCGGATCGTCTCTCCGCCAGCCCTCCAGCGCGCTGCCGATTCCGTACCAGGCAGGCACCGTGTGGCGCGACTGCCCCCAGCCGAAGACCCAGGGAATGGCCCTGATGGAGGACTTCGACCGGTCGGTCTTGCGCCGGTGCGAGGGCCGGGAACCGATATTGAGGAAGCCGATCTCCTGCACCGGCGTGCCCTCGTAGAAGTAGTCGAGCAGGCCCGGGGTGCGGTCGACCAGATCGCGGTAGGCATCCTCGCCCAGCGCGGCGAGTTCGTTCATCGTCTCGCGGTATTCGTCGCGGTCGCAGGTCGGTTCGCGGATCAGGCTGCGGCTGGCAAGGATCAGGCCGGTCGCGCCCATGCCGATCTCGTAGACCGCGGTCTCCACGTTGCTGTACTTGTAGGACAGCACCTCCCCCTGCTCGGTGAACTTGATGCGGCCCTGCACCGTGGCGGGAGGCTGGGCGAGGATGGACTCGTGGGTCGGGCCGCCGCCCCGGCCAACGGTGCCACCGCGCCCGTGGAACAGCTGGCAATGGACACCGAAGCGCTCGCTGATCGCGACGATCTTCTGCTGCGCCTCGTAGAGGCTCCAGCTGGAGGCCAGGATGCCGCCGTCCTTGCAGGAGTCGGAGTAGCCGAGCATCACCTCCTGCAGGTCGCCGTTCGCGGCCAGCATCCGCCGGTAGCAGGCATTGCCGAACAGGCTGTTCAGGACCGAGTCGACGTGGACCAGGTCCTCGATGGTCTCGAATAGCGGCGCGATCCGAAGATGGCAGAAGGCGTCGCCTCCGCTGTGGCCGGCGAGGGCGGTCAGCCGCCCGAGCAGCAGGACCTCGAGCACGTGCGAGGCCGCATGGGTCATCGAGATCACGTAGGTGCCGATGCCTTCCGCTCCGACCTCGCGGCGCATCGCGCGGATCACGTCGAACACACGCAGCGTATCCCGCGCTTCCTCGTCCAGGGCGTCCTGATCGATCTCGGGCAGCTCCGGGCGATCGATCAGCCGGCTCAGCAGCTCCAGCCGGGACGCCTCGTCCAGGGACTGGTAGCCGGCTTCCACTCCGGCCTGTGCGAGCACCGACGCCACAGCGCGGGTGTGCACGCTGGATTCCTGCCGCACGTCGAGGTGATGGAGGTGGAAACCACAGGTCTCCACGAGGCGGATCAGGTCGGTGAGTTCCCGTCCGGCAATGTTCCGCTCGCCGTGGCTGACCAGCGAGTCGTGAATCACGCGGAGGTCCTCCAGAAAACCCTCCGCACCGGCATAGGCCGAACTGACGGGCAGGATCGCCGCCTCGCCCGAAAGGCGCCGATCCACCGTGGCCAGCGTCTCCTTCAGGCGGAAGAGCATGATCTGGAGCTTGCGGCGGTAGGGCTCCGTCTCGTAGCGGTCCCTGGCGCCCTGGAAGACCGCGGGCGCGATGCTGTCGTCCGCCTCCAGACTGGTCCTGAAGGCCGCGGAGGGCTCGCACATCAGTGACGAGTGCGTCAGCACATTGCGCAGCCGCACCACGCGCCTGAGGTATTCGCGCAACACCTGCCGCATCGCCAGGCGGCAGGCCATCGCGGTGACCGCGGGGGTCACGTTGGGGTTGCCGTCACGATCACCCCCGATCCAGGAACCGAAGCGCAGAAAGGCCGGGATGCGGATCGGCAGGCCACCGTCGGGCCGGGTTCCGTAACTGCGCCGCACGGCCTTCTCGAGGAACCGGTAGGCCAGCGGTATCGCCTCGAACAGGCTCTCCTCGAAGTAGAAGAGTCCATACTTGATCTCGTCGCGCACCTGGGGTTTCTTCACCCGCACCTCGTTGGTGCGCCACAGGATCTGGATGTGCCCCTCCAGCTCCTCGATCAGCAGCTTGCGCTCGGCCGCGCCGATGCGCGGGTTGTTGATCTGGTCCGCGGTCTGGAACACGCGCCGCTGGTTCTCCATCGTGGTGCGTCGCCGGGCCTCGGTCGGATGCGCGGTGAACACCGGCATATAACTGATCTGCGACAGCAGCCCCTCCAGTTCGGCCGCGGTGACGCCCTCAGCGCTCAAGTCACGCAGCGTCCGGTCGAAGGAGCCCACCCACAGGGGTTCCCCGCTGCTGACCTGGGCGCGGCGCCAGCGGTAGTACAGGTCTTCCTCGGCAATGTTGACCAGGCTGAAGTAGATGCTGAAGGCGCGGATCACGCGCTCGGTCACCTCCGGGCTCTGTTGCACGATGAAGCGCATCAGTCGCTGGCGCAGATGCGGATCCTCGCGCTTGCGGAGGCTGACGAAGCCCTTGCGCAGGGTCTCGACGGCGTTGAAGACCTTCTCACCCTCCAGCCGGTGTATGACCTGGCCCAGCAGATCGCCGAACAGACGAACCCTGGCGCGGAGCTCCCTGTCCTTGGGCAGAAACAGCTGATCGCTTGGATGCGTGGTCATGAGGCCCCTGGATGCGCGGCTTGAACGAGCGGGGCCGGCGCGGCGGCCGGCCCCGGGTCTGTAACGTTCCGTCGAGTCGAGTATAGCGCAGGCCCGAGGGCGCGCAGTTCACGCCCCGCCGGCCAGTCCTCGATAGAGATCCAGGTAGGCGGAGGAACTCTGGTTCCAGTCGAAGTCGCGCACCATGCCATTGCGCATGATCCGGCGCCAGTGCTCCTGCCCGGGTTCGGCGAACAGCGCCAGCACCCGCTCGATCGCGCCGGTGAGTGCGCCGACGCTCGCAGGGACGAAGGAGAAGCCCGTCGCGGTACCGTCCGCGAGGGTCGCGGGATTCGCGTCGATCACGGTGTCGACCAGGCCGCCGGTCGCGTGCACGACCGGCGGCGTCCCGTAGCGGAGGCTGTACATCTGGTTCATGCCGCAGGGCTCGAAGCGCGAGGGCATCAGGAAGACGTCGGACCCGGCCTCGATGCGGTGCGCGAGCGTCTCGTTGTAGGCGATGACGACGCTGCAGTGCTGGGGATGGGCGGCCGCAAGCGCGCGCGCCGCGTCCTCGAAGCGCCGCTCCCCGCTGCCCACCAGCGCCAGCTGAATGCGCCCGTCCGCAAGAAAGGGCACGCACGCCTCCAGCAGCAGGTCGATCCCCTTCTGTTCCACCATCCGGCCGACGTGCCCCAGCAGCGGGACGTCGTCCCGGACCGGAAGCTGCAGATCCCGCTGCAGCGCGGTCCGGTTCAGCGCCTTGCCGGACAGGTCGTCCGCACTGTAGTGCGCCTCCAGGTAACCATCGCGTTCCGGGTTCCACTCGCGGTAATCGACCCCGTTCAGGATGCCGTGCAGGCTGGCCGAGCGCGCGCGGAGCACGCCATCGAGGCCCATGCCGGCCTCGGGAGTCTGGATCTCGCGGGCGTAGGTGGGTGACACCGTGGTGATCAGGTCCGAGAACACGAGCCCGCCCTTCATGAACGACAGCATTCCGTGGAACTCCAGGGCCTCGAAGTGCCAGAGATCCTCCGGCAGGCCCAGCGCATGGCGGACGGATCCGGGGAACAGACCCTGGTAGGCGAGATTGTGGATGGTGAAGACCGTCGGCGGGCGCCGCGGGTGGTCGCGGAGGAAGACCGGCACCAGACCGGTCTGCCAGTCGTTGAGATGCAGGACCTGGGGCGTCCAGTCCAGCCCTGCCTCGTTCACCGCCAACGACGATACGGCCCGGGCGAAGGCGGCGAAGCGCTGCGGGTTGTCCGGCCAGTCGCTGCCGTCGGTCGCCCGGTACGGGTCGCCGTCGCGCTCGAAATATGCGGGCCAGTCGATCAGGTAGACCACCACGGAGGTACCGGGCAGGTAGCCCTGGATCAGGCTCCACGGCGCATCCGCCGGGCCCGGCAGGCGGGTCGCGTCGGCGAGGCGGCTGACCGCCCGCGGGTAGGCGGGCAGCACGAGACGCACGTCCTGGCGGCGGCGCTTGAGTGCGGCGGGAAGGCTCGAGCTGACGTCGCCGAGGCCGCCGGTCTTGACCAGTGGGTATGCTTCGCTGCTCGCGAACAGGATGCGCATGGAGACTCTCGGATCGCGTTGTATGGCCTGACCCGCCATTGTAGTGTAGAGACGCACCGCATTTCCTGCCCGCCGCCAACGACTCTGGAGCCTTCCATGCCGCAGCCCCGACACGCCTCTTCCCGCTGGCCCGAGCTGGCGGACGCCCGTGGCCGGCTCGGCAGGGTGTCCCTGCGCGAGTTGCTGTCCGGCGATCCCGACCGCGTCGAGCGCGATGTGCTGAATGCCGCAGGCATGCGCCTGGACTGGACCCGCCAGCGGCTCGACGCCGGGGCCTGGGAGACGCTCTATGCGCTGGCCGGCGATGCCGGGTGGGCCGATGCACTGCGCCGCCAGTGGGATGGTGAACACGTGAACACCACCGAGGACCGGGCCGCACACCACATGGCCCTGCGCCTGCCGCGCGAGTCCAGCTGCCGGATCGACGGGCAGGATGTGGTTCCCGAGGTGCACCGGGTGCTCGATGCGATCGAATCCCTGGTCCAGCGGGTGCACGACGGCCGCCATGTCGGCTATTCCGGCCGGCCGATCCGCAGCGTGGTCAATATTGGTATCGGGGGCTCGGATCTCGGTCCGCGCATGGTATGCGCGGCGCTGGCACCGCTCGCGACCACGACTGCCGAGGGCCGTCCCCTGCGCATGCACTTCGTCTCCAACGTCGACGGTGCCGCGCTGGATGCGGTGCTGAGCGAGTCGGACCCGGAGACCACGCTGTTCATCGTCGCGTCCAAGACCTTCGGTACCCAGGAGACCCTGACCAACGCCCGGTCGGCCCGGGCGTGGCTGCTCCGGCATACCGATCACCCGGAGGCGGTCGCGCGGCATTTCGTTGCGGTCTCCACGCATGCCGGGCGTGTCGCGGAGTTCGGCATCGACATCGGTAACATGTTCGGTTTCTGGGACTGGGTCGGCGGCCGGTACTCGGTGTGGTCGGCGATCGGCCTGTCCATCGCGCTCTATCTCGGCATGGACGGCTTCCGCAGCTTTCTCGCCGGTGCGCACGCGATGGACCGGCACGTGCTGGAGACGGTGGCGCCGGAGGCCAACGCGGCGCTGCGCATGGCGCTGGTGGACATCTGGAACCACAATATCCTGGGCGCCTGCGCGCGGGTGGTGCTCCCGTACGACGAGCGCCTGAGGCTCCTGCCGTCCTACCTGCAGCAGGCGGAGATGGAGAGCCTCGGCAAAGGCGTGCGCGTCGATGGTTCCCCGGTGGAACGGGACACCGGTGCGCTCGTCTGGGGCGCCGTCGGCACCGACGGTCAGCATGCCTTCTATCAGCTTCTGCACCAGGGGACGCGCTGGGAGCCGACGGAGTTCATCGGCGTCGCGCAGCCTGCGCACGGCCTGCCCGGGCATCACGCGATCCTGCTGGCCAACCTGGTCGCGCAGGCGGAGGCCCTGGCCCATGGCAAGACGGCCGCCGAGGCCGCCGCGGAGATGTCGGCGGACGGCCTTCCGGACTCCGAGGCGCATCGGCTTGCACCACACCGCAGCTTCCCGGGCGACCGGCCGAGCACCCTGATCCTGATGGAACAGCTCGACCCGCACAGCCTCGGGGCGCTGATTGCCCTCTACGAGCACAAGATCTATCTTCTCGCGACCCTGTGGGGGATCAACGCCTTCGACCAGTGGGGCGTGGAGCTCGGCAAGCAGCTGGCGGGCCGCGTGCTCGAGGATCTTCGCTCTGATACCGGGGCCCATCCGCATGATCCTGCAACGCTGGCCGCCATCAACTGGCTGCGGGCCCGGCTGCCCGCCTCCTGAGTCATGGACGGCAAGCCCTTCGCCGCGTCCGCCGAACAGAACAGGGGCCCGATCCTCGACGTCCTGCGTCGGTGGTTCGCGGAACCGGGCAGCGTGCTGGAAGTGGGCAGCGGAACCGGCCAGCACGCGGTGCATTTCGCCGCCGCGATGCCCCACCTGAGCTGGCAGCCTACCGAGGTCGAAGGCCGGATCGAGGGAATCGAGGCCTGGCGGCTGGAAGCCGGGCTGGACAATATCCGGCCGGCCCGGGAGCTGCACGCCGCCGGCCCGTGGCCGGCCGAGCGCTACGACTACGTCTTCACCGCCAATACCGCGCACATCATGCAATGGTCCGAGGTGCTGGCGATGCTCGCGGGGGTGTCCGGCGTCCTGCGCCCCGGCGGGATCTTCGCCATGTACGGGCCGTTCGCACGAGGTGGCCGCCACACCGCCCATTCCAATCTCGAGTTCGATCGGGCCCTGCGCAGGGCCGAT
>JAGTVE010000233.1 GCA_018224485.1 Thioalkalivibrio sp.
AGCGCCGGGGCGTGCGCATTCATCTGCTGCGACATGCGCCCCGCGGCGAAGGCGAGATCGATCCAGGTCAGTACGCCCAGCATCCGCTGCAGCTCCTCGCCGTGTTCGCGCACGCGGTCGGTCAGTTCGCGCAGCAGGCGTTGCTGCTCGTTGCCGATGCGATCGTTCAGGGTGTCCAGCCGGTTGTTCAGGGGGACCGCCTCGATCGGTTCGATGATCTGGTCGCGCCCGCCGAGGGCCGACCCCCGGCGCACGCCCTTCACCGATCCCGCCAGCTCGGCATTGAGCACCAGCACCGCCCGCTCCTGGTGCCACTGGACCCGCCGCGAAGCCACCTCGGAACCGAGGGATTCGAGGCGTTTGCGCACCACCTGTTCAACCTCGCCACGCAATCGCCCGCGTTCCGCGGACGCCTCGGCCAGCGCGGGACTGGCGTCGTCCCGCAGCGTGCCGCCCGGGTGCAGCGCCTCCCCAAGCCGTTCCACCAGCGCCTCCGGCGGCAGCAGGTCATCGAGACTTCCCGGGTAGATGCCGGGCGCATCGGCCAGCGACCGGGCGAGCCGCGCCGTCTCCTGCATGATGGCCTGCAGGTTGTTCATCGCCTGGCTGGAGAGCGCCGCCCCCGGATTCGAGGCCTGCCGCAGCGCCGGGCGCACGTCCGGGAGCGCCCCTATCTCCGGCAGCATGCCGGCCTCGAGGCGCTGCCGTGCGGTGGTGACCGCGGCCTGCAGCGAGCGGGCCACGGTGACATCCGGCGCCGGTTCCAGCGCGCGCGCGGCGTCCGCGCCGTAGGGGGTGGCCGCCAGGCGCTCCAGCAGCCGCTGGATGGCCGGAAACTCCAGGGGTTTCAGATCGGCTTCCATCACTCCGCCTTCTGGTACATGCCGAGGTAGTCCTTGCGCTCCAGCGGTGGCCGCGCCGCCACCGCCAGCAGGTCCTCGAGGTGCTCCGGATCGCTGATCCCTACCAGCGAGGTGCCGAGCCCCGGCGTGGAGCGGTTGAACTGCAACGCCCGCTGGGCGGCATTCGGATAGTCTGCAAGCCGCTCCGCGACCACGTCCACCGAATGCCGGCCGAGGTGGCCCTTCAGCAGCGTGTGCGAGGCCATCATGAAGACCTCGAGCTGGTGCGCCGCCTGCAGCGCAGAGGCGACATTGCCCTTGCCGGTTGCCGTGTTGAAGCGGGTGAAGCCCTCCAGCATCACCTGGTTGAAGGGCAGCATCGCCAGCTTGAAGTGGTGCCGCGCAACGTCGTCCCCGGTGGCCTCCTGCGCTGCCCGCTCGGCGAGGCCCTGCATCGAGGTCAGCGACTGAAAGATCTTCGCATCGGTCTCGACCCTCAGGCCCTCGAAGGTGCTGATCCCGTAGGCGCGGATGCGTTTCTCGCGCACCGCACGCTCCAGCAGCGCGAATACCGGCTCGAGCTTGCGGTTGGTCATCTCCTTGCCGATCTCCGGGATGTGCACCTCGGGCTGATCGACCACGAAGGCATCCAGGGTCTCAACCCCCATCAGGCTGCGCGACAGTTCGATCTGGTAATTGATGTACTCCGGCGTCAGCAGGTGCGCGCCCTTCGCCAGGTTCTCGCGCGCGCCGAGGCCCTGGGCCACGATCTCCCGCTCGAACCACGCGTTCATGTCCTCCGGGGGGCCGCCCCGGAGGGTGAGAAACCCGCCCTTGCTGATCAGGAACATCGCCTCGCGCGGCACCCCCTCGGCCAGCGCCGCGCGCACACCGGCCCCGACCGCTGCCAGCGACCGGCCATAGCGGTAGTGGGCGCCGGTGTCGATGACGTTGATGCCCATCTTCAGGGCGCGGGCCACAATCGCACTGATGCGCGCATCCACTTCGGGAGTGGCCGCGCCGCCGAAGGTCCCGATACCCAGGCTCGACAGGCGCATCTTGGCCCGCAGGTACTCGCTGTAGTGTCCCTCGGCGGCGCGGCCGGCGGCCATGTGTTCCTCGGCATAGGCGCGGGTCGCCTTCGCGTTTGCGTAGCCCGGAATCAGACTGGGTGAAGGCTCCATAAGCGTCCTCGAAGATGATCGGCGCATCCTACGCGACCCCAGTGCGCAGGAAAAATGCGACCTGGTGAAGGGTGGATCAGCGGCGCAGGCGCAGGTAGATCTCCGGAAGCCGGCGGGGCAGCTCGTCGACGTGGTCGACGATGGTGTAGTGACCGGGGCCGAAGATTGCCGGCAGGTAATCCTGGCCGCTGGGGTCAAGGGTGATGCAGAAGGGGTGCACCCCGGCGTCCAGGGCCTCCTTCATCGCCATGCGCGTGTCCTCGTGCAGGTATCGGGGGTCGCCACCGTCGTCATAGTCGGCGGGCCGCCCGTCGGAGAGGATCAGCAGCAGGCGGTGCTGGCTGGCCACCCGGCGCATCGCGCGGCTGGAGTGCCGAATCGCGGCACCCATACGCGAGGCGAGCCGTCCCGAGATGCCGGCAATGCGTCCGCGCACCGTGTCGTCCAGCGGCTCCCTGAAGTCCTTCAGCCAGTAGTAGTGCACCTGGTCGCGCTGCCGGGACGCAAAACCCGAGATCGCGAAGGGGTCCCCGATGCGGTCGATCGCCTCCGCAAACAGCATCATGCCGGAGCGCACCCGCTCGACGATCTTGCCCTGCCCGCCCGGATGGCGGGCCATGATCGAGGTGGACATGTCCGCGAGCAGCAGTACCGCGGTGTCCCGTTGCTGGACCGTGCGGCGCCGGTAGATGAAGGCCTTCGGTGACAGCCCGGCACGCTTGTCGGCGACGAAGTCGATGACGGATTCGGTGTCGAGCTCATCACCGTCGAGCTGCCGCCGCAGCGGCGCCATGCGCGTCGGCCGCTGCATCTCGAGGCCACGGGTCAGTCGCTTCAGGGTGGCCCCGTGCTCGGCCATTATCGCCTCGGCAGCCCCTGCATCCTGCTCGTCCAGCACCCGCTCGTTCAAGTTCACCCAGTCGCTGATCATGCGTTGTTCGCGGTAGTCCCACTCGGGATACGGAATGCCGCCGGTCCGGGGCTGCCAGGCCACGCCGCGCTTCGCCACCTGCGCCGGCTGTGGAATGCCCACGCCGATGCGTCCGCCGGATCCCGAGGTCTCCTCGCGCGGCAGCTGGATGTCCGCGTCGGGATCCTTCTGGGTGCCCTCGGGCGTCTGCTCGGGGGCCTCTTCCTGCTTCTCGCGCACGAAACGGTGTTCCTCGTAGGCGTCCCCGACATCGCGGAAGTCGCTGAGGTCGCCGTCGCGCAGCCGCTGCGGATATACCGGCCGCGCCGCGTTCAGCGACAGTCCGGGCAGGTAGGCCTCCTTGCGCTCGTCGATCCCGATCTCCGGGAAGGCCGGATCCTCGAACAGTCGTTCCGCCGCCTCCCAGGCGTCGATGACGGTGGCATCCAGCTCCAGCATCCGCTGCAGCCGGAGATCGAGCCGGCCTTCGGTTTCCGGGGCATCCGGGTCGGCGGACGCGCCGGGGCTCCGGTCGCCCGAGGCGGCCAGCGCGGCCTGGTGGGCCTCCAGCGCGAAGCGATAGTAGGGGCCCGCCGGCCCGTCAGGCACCGGGTGCGCCGCCGCGACGCGCAGCAGGCGACTCAGGAAACCGGGAATCAGACGGTCGATGCGCAGGTTCACGCGCAGGTCCTCGGCCAGGTCGAAGAGGATCTGGAAACGGAACATGCGCTCGGCGAATGGAGCGAAGAGCGGGCGCCAGGTGATCCGGCTCTGGTCGTCGAGCGTCGGGTGCTCGGTTCCCGCGCGCCGGAACAGCGCCTCGATGTGCTCGCGCGCGTAGCTGTCGAAGGCAAGGTGCGCGGCGCCGTGCTCGACCGCAACGATCGCCTCGTCGCGCTCGCCGAAGACCGCGGGCAGATAGAGACGTCGCCCATCGGTCTCGAGCATCGGGCGCCCTTCGCCGGGCTTCCAGTTGCCGTCCGCGAGCGGGATTTCCGCCTCGAGCCAGGCGCGCAGCAGCAATTGCAGGAAACGCCCGTGCATCCGGGCGCGATAGCCCGGCAGGGCCTCGAGCAGCAGCTTCATCCCCTCCTCGCTCTCCATGCGGAAGTAGGCCTCGCCCCGCGCCCGGCCAGCGGCCAGCAGGTCCGCGCCGCGGCGCGCCCAGTTCAGCAGTCCGGCATCGCCGACCATGTTCCGGGCCATCGGCGCCCCGGCAAGGTAGCAGTCCAGGGCGAGCCCCCGCTCGTCGTACAGCCGTTCGGCGGGCTCGATCAGGGTCCTGAGCCCGGCGGGCCCCTGGTCCCCGTCGAGGCGGTCGAAGGGGGTCTCGAAGAAGGCGCGCCCATCGGCCAGGCTGCGCCCGCACCAGCGCAGGCCGATCGCGAACCACTCCCGCTCTCCCGCCTCGCCCCAGGCCGCCCAGACCCGGTCGGCCTGGGCCAGGAAGCCCTCCAGCGCGTAGTTCGAGTTCACCCACTGCAGGAACTCGCGGGACTGCGCGGTCCAGGGCTCGACCACGCCAGTGTGTTCCGCGAGGCGCTCGGAGTGGCGCATGAAGCTCTTGCCGGACTCGCGGTCGTGCTGGAACAGGTCGCGGGCGGTCTCGATCCAGCCGCGCGTGGTCGCGGCGCCGAAGGGCCGGATGGCCGGCAGCGCGGCCCGGGCGTCACGATGCGCGACGAAGCTGATCCGCTCGAGCTGCTGCAGCACCTCCTCGACGGCGACGAGATCGTCGGCCTCAGTCATGAGCGGCGGTCGGTGACTCGGCCTCGGGGAAGTGCGCGGCCATGATCTCCTCCAGCGCCTCGACCAGCTCCGGGTCGTCGGTGATCGGCGCGATCATCGCCGCTCGGCACGCGGTTTGCGGCGCCAGCCCCGCCTGCATCAGTTCGCCCGCATAGGCCAGCGCCCGGGTGGAGGTGGCCTCCTCGAGTCCGTGGTCCTTCAGCGCACGCGCCCTGCGCCCCGCTGCGACCAGCCGCTTGACCCGTTCCTCATCCAGCCCCCCGGATTCCTTCGCGACGATCCGTCGCTCAACATCTTCCGCCGGATAGTCGAAGGCGATGCCGACGAAGCGCTGCTTGGTCGAGGGCTTCAGGTCCTTGAGCACCGTCTGATAGCCCGGGTTGTAGGAGATCACCAGCATGAAGTCTTCGTGCGCGTCGATGATCCGCGCGCGCTTGTCCAGCGGCAGCTGCCGCCGGTGGTCGGTCAGCGGGTGAATCACCACGGTGGTGTCGGTGCGCGCCTCGACGATCTCGTCGAGGTAGCAGATCGCGCCCTCCTTCACCGAGCGGGTCAGCGGCCCGTCCTGCCAGACCGTCTCCTCGCCCTCGAGCAGGAAACGGCCGACCAGGTCGGAGCTGGTGAGGTCCTCGTGGCAGGCGACGGTGACCAGCGGCCTGCCGAGCACGTGCGCCATGTGCTCAAGGAACCGCGTCTTGCCGCAGCCGGTGGGCCCCTTCAGCATCACGGGAAGCCGGCGGTTCCACGCGGCCCGAAAGATCTCGATCTCGTCGGCCTGCGGCTCGTAGAACGGCGCGTCCTCATCGGTCGGTGATTCCAGCACGTCGCGTTCGACGCCGCGCAGGCGATTCAGCAGCTTCTTCATCAGGACTCCGTGGTCTGGGCGGATGGCCCGGTCGCCGGTGCCCACACTCCCGGCACGCGGTTCTTGGGTCGCAGCGCAAATGTTGTATCATTTCAGGATTTGCTAATACCTAACATTTCACTCGGAATGAGTGCGCTTGTGGAGCCGGCATGAAACTCGTGAAACTGATCAAGCTGAACAACCTGCAGTACAACGCCAACCGCGATCCGGCCTTCTACCGGCGCCCCGTGAAAGAGGAATTCCGGCTTCAGGCTATGCTCGGCGGATCGGGAGAGGCCAAGGCCCGTTTTACGGTGGGCGACGAGGTGCTCTGCGAGAGCACCGTCGGGCTGCCCGGGGGCTTCGACTGCAAGTTCAGCTATGACACCCCGGGTACCCGAATCGGCGTGCTGACCATCGAAGGGGCGGGCGAGCAGTTCCGGGAGAACATCCGCATCGACGTGCTGGAACACGCGCCGATCGGCTGACCGGCCTGCGCGGGTCGGGGCAAGCGGTTTTTTCGCGGCCAGAGGCCGCTCCCACGCGGGCCTGTGCACCCGTGGGAGCGGCCTCTGGCCGCGATCCGGCGCCGGAGAAGGTCACCCAGAAGGCAGGCCTCCAACGGCGTTCGCCCTGGCCCGCGTAGGAGCGAGCCTTGCTCGCGAACGCGCCGCAGGCGCGACAGATGCCCGGGCTCCACCTAATGCCGATTCGCTGTGCACCCGTGGGAGCGGCCTCTGGCCGCGATCCGGTGCCGGGGAAGGTCACCCACAAGGCAGGCCTCCAATGGCGTTCGCCCTGGCCCGCGATAGGGGTCGGGAAGGAATGACCCTCCCCGCCCTCCGAACCGTGCGTGCGGTTCTCCCGCACACGGCTCTCCAGTCGGTGGTTTCCCCATCGGGATTGACTTACCAACCGCTGGGTTCCAGTCTC
>JAGTVE010000234.1 GCA_018224485.1 Thioalkalivibrio sp.
AGTGCTGCAGACCGAGGGCCGCCACCGCGCGGATCCGCTCGCGCCGCAATGCCTCGCCCAGGGACGCGCCGCGCAGGCCGGCGTCGAGCAGGGGTTGCGGTGACACGTCCATGACCGCCTCGGCGGCCCGGCGGACCGCATCCGCCTGCGCGTAGGCCTGATCGGGAAAGCCGCCGCCTCGTCCCCGATAGTCGGCCTCCACAGCCTGGAGGAACGGCTCCAGGCCCTCCGGCCGGCGCAGCACGTCGATCGCCTCCAGGAGCTTGACTACCGTCTTCGGCCGCAGCTCGAAGACACGGTGTACCAATCCGTGGTGGCGCGCGACCCTGATTGCGAGATCGCGGTAGCGGTTGGGAACGCGCAGGCGTTCCGCGAGTGCCCGGATCCGGGATACGCCGCGCTCCTCGTGACCCCGGTGGCTCGGCAGAATCTCTGTCGGTGTGTCCCCCTTGCCCAGATCGTGCACCAGCGCGGCAAAACGGACCTCGGGCCGGGTGCTGAGCCGCGCGGCCTGCTCCAGCACCATGAAGGTGTGGACGCCGGCGTCGATCTCCGGGTGATAGCGGGGTGGCTGCGGCACCCCGTAGAGCGCCGAGATCTCGGGGAACAGCACCTCCAGCGCGCCGGTGTCGCGCAGGATCTGGAAGAAGCGGACCGGGGCGGGGCTTGCCAGCGCCTTCTCGCATTCCGCCCAGATCCGTTCCGGAACCAGGGCATCGACCTCGCCGTTGCGAACGAGCTCGCGCAGCATGGCCTCGGTCTCGGGCGCTATGCGAAAGCCCCAGGGGGCGAGCTGTGCGCCGAGACGGGCGACTCGGAGCAGGCGGACGGGGTCCTCGGCAAAGGCACCGGACACATGGCGAAGCACCCGCTCCTCCAGGTCGCGGCGGCCACCGAAGGGATCGATCAGGGTGCCATCGGCGGCCTCGGCCATCGCGTTGATGGTCAGGTCGCGCCGTGCGAGGTCTTCCTGCAGGGTGATCTCGGGCGACGCGTTGAAGCTGAAGCCGCGATAGCCGCGCGCCGTCTTGCGTTCGGTGCGCGCCAGCGCGTATTCCTCGTGCGTCTGCGGATGCAGGAAGACCGGAAAATCACGTCCCACCGGGCGGAAGCCGAGGGACTCCATCCTCTCGGGGGTCGCGCCGACCACCACGTAGTCGCGCTCGGAGACCGGCCGGCCGAGCAGTCGGTCACGCACCGCGCCGCCGACGAGGAAGATCTCCATGATCGCGTGCGGGTTTACTCGCGCACTCCCCTGCGCAGACGCTGCATGCGCGCCTGGTGGCCTTCCTGGCCGAGGTAGGCCGGAGCGACGCTCTCCAGCAGCGTCGGGCAGGGCAGCGTCTCGCCCGTGCAGATGCTGTCCACCGACAGCGATGCCAGGTTGTCGCGGGACAGCGGTTTCCCGGGCACGAACTCGAGCACCGAGGCCTGTATCTTGCCAGCCCAGTCGGGAAGACCCAGGATCGGACGGCGGCGGCCGCTCAACCGGCCGGCGTAGCGCACGATTTCGGCCAGCGTATATATGCGCGGACCGCATAGCTCGAAGCCCTTGCCGAAGGTGGAGGGATCCTCAAGGCAGTTAACGAAGTGGTCGGCGACGTCGCCGACGAACACGGGCGCGAAGCGGGCATCGGCCCGTGCCAGCGGCATGAAGGGCGAGATCTTCAGCAGCGCCGCAAAGCGGTTCATGAAGGAGTCACCGGGACCGAAGATCACCGAGGGCCGGAAGACCGTGACCGGGAAGGCGGAAGCGGCGAAGACCGCCTGTTCCGCGGCGCCCTTGCTGCGGAGGTAGTGACTTGGCGGATCCTCCATGTCGGCCTTCAGAGCGCTCATCTGCACGAAGCGTCGCACGCCCTGGGACTCCGCGGCCGCCAGTGCCTTTTCCGTCAGCTCCGTGTGCACCTTGCGAAAGCCGGATCCGTCCCGGCCCTTCTCGTTCAGGATGCCAGCGAGGTTGATGACCGCGTCGGTGCCGGAGAAAAAACCGTTCAGGGTGCCGGGGTCATGCGTATCCCCGCTGGTCAGCTCCACCTCCGGCATTACCTTGAGGTCGCGGTGCCGCTCGGGATGCCGGGTCAGGATGCGCACCTTGATCCCCTTTTCCGCAAGCCGCGCGACGATGTGGCGGCCGACGAAGCCGGTGCCGCCAAGAAGGGAGACGTGCTGGATGGACATGGTTTTCTCCGGCCTGTCGGGTTGGCGATGGGTATGCCCCCATATTAACTCGGCGGCACCGCGACCACAGCGATTCCATCCCGCCCGGTCCCGGCATCCCGGGAACCCCTGGCAGTGGCGCAAGTCCGCAGGATTATGGAACTCATCAGGCCCGGCCCACGTGCGCCGGACCCGGCACCCCGGTCATCAGGAGGATCACATGTCTGAAATGATCAGCATCAATCCGGCGAACGGTGAACGTCTCGGGACCCGGACGGCACTCGAGGCAGCCGAGGTGGACGCGGCCATCGCGCAGGCGACAGAGCGCTTTCCCGCTTGGTCGGCACTGCCGGTGCCGGAGCGGGTGGCGGCACTGCGGGGCCTGGCGTCGTCCCTGCGCGAACGCTCGGACACGCTGGCGCGGCTGGCGACCGAGGAGATGGGCAAGCGGATCGCCGAGTCGCGCGCGGAGGTCGAGAAGTGCGCGATCCTCTGCGAGTACTATGCCGCGCACGGCCCGGACTTTCTGGTCGACACGATGGTGGCATCCGACGCCGGGCGCTCGCTGATCGCCTGGCAGCCGCTCGGCCCGGTGCTGCTGGTGATGCCGTGGAACTTCCCCTACTGGCAGGCGATGCGCCAGGTGGTTCCCGCGACGCTGGCGGGGAACACCGTGCTGCTCAAGCACGCCTCCAACGTGCAGGGCTGTGCGGCGGCGCTCGAGGAGGTCTTCCACGCGGCGGGATTTCCGGAGGGCGTGTTCCGCAACATCGCGATCGGCTCGGACGCGGTGCAGCGCGTGATCGAGGATGCGCGGGTTCGCGGCGTGAGCCTCACCGGGTCCGAAGGCGCGGGACGCGCGGTGGCCGCGTCGGCCGGCCAGCATCTGAAGAAGACGGTGCTGGAACTGGGCGGGTCGGATGCCTTCATCGTGCTGGCCGACGCCGATCTTGATCACGTGGTCGAACAGGCGGCGAAGGCGCGCTTCCAGAACAACGGCGAGACCTGCATCGCCGCCAAGCGCTTCATCGTCGAGGAGGCGGTTGCGGAGCATTTCGTGTCGGGGCTGAAGGCGGCCATCGAGGCGATGCGCGTTGGTGACCCGATGGACGGGGACACCGACCTCGGTCCCCTGGCACGCGAGGATCTGCTGGACGATCTCCATGACCAGGTGAGCCGGAGCATCGAGGCCGGCGCGGTGTGCGTCACCGGCGGGCAGCGACTGGAGCGCCCGGGGACATTCTATGCCCCCACGCTGCTTGATCACGTCCGTCCCGGCATGGCGGCCTTCGAGGAGGAGACCTTCGGGCCGGTCGCCGCGGTGACCCGAGCGGCCGATGCCGAAGAGGCGGTGGCACTGGCCAATGCGTCGCGCTACGGGCTTGGCGGCAGCGTGTGGACCACGGACCGGACGCGGGGCGAGGCCGTCGCACGGCGGCTGGAATGCGGGTGCACCTTCGTCAACGGCGTCGTGAAGAGCGACCCCAGGCTGCCGTTCGGCGGCGTGAAGGATTCCGGATACGGTCGCGAACTATCCGCCCTCGGCATCCGCGAGTTCGTGAATGCGAAGACGGTATGGGTGGACTAAGGGCTAGCCGCCGGTCATCGACATGAAGCGCACCACCTTTTCGGGGCGCTCCCGGAACTCGTGCCGCTCCGGTTTCAGGGCGATGGCCTCCAGGATCGCATCCTCGAGATCCTTATCCGAGCAGCCGGCCCGAAGCCGCGGCCGCAGTTCCAGCTTGTGCTCGTTGCCGAGACAGGTGTAGATCGTGCCGTCCACCGACAGCCGGACACGGTTGCAGGTCTCGCAGAAGTGCTGGGAGATGGGCGTGATGAAGCCGATGTGCAGGTCTGTCCCGCCGACCCGCACGTAGCGCGCCGGACCGCCGCCCGGCATCATGCCCGGGATCAGTTCGAAGCGCTGCGCGAGGCGCTCCTTCACCTGCTGGAGGTCCACGAAACGGCTAGCCGCCTCGCGGCCGGTCTCGCCCATCGGCATGGTCTCGATGAAGCGCAGCGTGAAGCCGTGTTCCAGGCAGAAGTCGACCATGTCCTCGACCTCGTCCTCATTCACGCCGCCCATCACGACCATGTTGATCTTGATCGGGCGGAACCCGGCCCCCTTCGCGGCCATCAGCCCGGCGAGCACCTTGTCCAGCTTGCCGGCGGTGACTTCCCGGAAGACCTCCGGTTTCAGCGAATCGAGACTCACGTTGATGCGACGCACACCGCCGGCGAACAGCGCCTCGGCGGATTTCGCCAAGCGGGTGGCATTGGTGGACAGGGAGATGTCCTCCACGCCGGGCAGGGCGGAGAGCCTTTCCGCCAGATCGGGCAGATCCCGGCGCACCAGCGGTTCGCCGCCCGTCAGGCGAATGCGGCGGGTGCCGAGGCGGGCGAAGGCCGCCATCACGCGCTCGAGTTCGTCGAAGCTGAGCCAGTGCTCCGGCTCTTCGAAGTCCCGGAACCCGCGCGGCATGCAGTAAAAGCAGCGCAGGTCGCAGCGGTCGGTCACGGACACCCGAACGTATTCGATGCGACGGCCGAAGGGATCGACGAGGGCTGTGTCAGTCATGACGACGAGAGTAGTCGAAAAAACGGATTGTGCCATTTCCCCCAGCCGGCACGGCGGATACCCCCTACCCGGTCGGATACGCATCGCGTATAGTCGCCAACCGTGCCCGGCACAGTCTCCTGGCACGCCCGAATTTTAAAATCCCAAGATCAAAAAGCATCGGAGACAGAGGATGGCTAAAGTTCTGATTGCACAGGGCGGGGGGCCGACGGCGGTCATCAACCAGTCGATGGTTGGTGCGGTCCTGGAGTCACGCAAGTTCAACAACGTGGACTTGGTCTACGGCGCATTCCACGGGGTGCGCGGCATCGTCGACGAGGAGCTCCTCGACCTGACGCAGGAGACCACCCACAATCTCGAGATGGTGGCGAACACGCCGTCTTCGGCCCTCGGTTCCACCCGGGACAAGCCGGACCTGAAGTACTGCCAGGAGATCTTCAAGGTCCTCCAGGCACACGAGATCAGCTACTTCTTCTACATCGGCGGCAACGATTCCTCCGACACGGTGCGCATCGTCAGCGAGGAGGCGCAGAAGGCCAACTACGGAATGCGCTGCATCCACATCCCGAAGACGATCGACAACGATCTGGTGGTGAACGACCACACGCCGGGTTTTCCGTCGGCCGCCCGCTTCGTGGCCCAGGCCTTCATTGGCGCCAATCTGGACAACTCCGCGCTTCCAGGCATCTACATTGCGGTGGTGATGGGGCGCCACGCCGGTTTCCTGACCGCCGCGTCCGCGCTGGGCAAGAAGTTTCCGGATGATGGCCCGCACCTAATCTATCTGCCCGAGCGCGTGTTCGACGTCGAGAAGTTCCTGGCCGACGTCAAGGCGACGATGGATCGCTACGGCCGGTGCGTGATCGCGGTGAGCGAGGGGATCCACGACGAGGAAGGCGTGCCGATCGCGGTGAAGCTGGCCAAGAACGTCGAGCAGGACGCCCATGGCAACGTGCAGTTGTCGGGCACCGGCGCTCTGGCCGACATGCTCTGCGAGGAGATCCGCACCAAGCTCGGCGTGAAGCGGGTGCGTGGCGACACCTTCGGTTACGTGCAGCGCTCGTTCATCGGCTGCGTCTCCGACGTGGACCAGCGCGAGGCGCGGGAAGTGGGGGAGAAGGCGGTGCAGTACGCGATGTGGGATGACAGCGATGGCTCCGTGGTCATCGATCGCACCGGTTTCTACTCCTCGGACTATCGTCTCCTTCCGCTGAAAACCGTCGCCGGCAAGACCAAGGTGATGCCGGACGAGTTCATCGCCGACTCCGGCACCGACGTGACCGATGCCTTCCGGCTCTATCTGCGGCCGCTGCTGGGGTCGGGAATGCCTGATGCCTACCGGCTGCGACAGAACCTGGTGCCACGGGTACTGAATCCCTGAACCAGAGGGGTCTTCACCCGCCTCCCCTCTCCCGCAAGCGGGAGAGGGGAGAAATGCCGGACTTTCACGTTAACCCAGGGCCTTGAAGATCTGGTCCCGGATGTCGGTGACCGACCCCACGCCCTCGATCCTCACGTAACGTGGGGCATCCGGGTCACCACTCTCCGCCCACTTCGAGTAGAAGTCGACCAGCGGCTTGGTCTGGCTGTGATAGACCTCGAGGCGCTTGCGCACGGTCTCTTCCTGGTCGTCCTCGCGCTGGATGAGCGGCTCGTCGGTGAGGTCGTCCCTGCCTTCGATACGCGGCGGGTTGAAGATAACGTGGTAGGTTCGGCCCGAGGCGGGATGCACGCGGCGGCCGCTCATGCGGTTGATGATCTCGTCGTCGTCCACGTCGATCTGGACCACGAAATCCAGCGTGATACCGTCGTCCTTCAGGGCCTCGGCCTGGGGGATGGTGCGCGGGAAGCCGTCGAACAGGAATCCCTTCGCGCAATCCGGCTGCTGCAGGCGCTCCTTGATCAGACCCAAGATGATGTCGTCCGAGACCAGTCCGCCAGCGTCCATCACCTTCTTCGCTTCCATGCCGAGTGGGGTACCTGCCTTCACCGCGGCGCGCAGCATGTCGCCGGTCGAGATCTGCGGGATGCCGTAGCGCTCGCAGATGTACTGGGCCTGCGTGCCCTTGCCGGCGCCCGGCGGGCCCAAGAGAATCAATCGCATGACTTCGCTCCTTTAGTGTTTTCAAAGTATGTTATGCACCCGGCGCCAACCGGCCGCGTGCCGCGCGGCGCTACAGTACAGCTTCTTTGGAGCCCTGCACAAGGCTCGCGCTTACGCGGCTTCGCACACTCAGACGGAGGAAAAAGGAACGATGATGGAACCCGGCCCACGCGAAATCACCACGCCGTTCCGACCGATACCGCTGGATATTCCGGAGGGAATGAAGCCGAACGAGTTCTTCAACAGCACCGAGAATCTCGCGGATCTGGTCAATAACAACGGGCTGCTGGTCAACCCGGAGAACCTGCTGCTCTACCGCAAGGCGCTCGGGCACAGCAACGAGTTCGACACCTCGATCATCTACAACACCTCGAAGGTGATCCTGGATCCACTCGGCAGACCCGTGCGGCGAACGCAGGTCCCTGACCACGTGCGGCAGGTCTGGAACCGGATGAACGGCATCATCATCGAGTACATGCTCGAACAATACCCCGACCCGGCCGACGCCTTGATCCTTGCCGGTGAGGCGAGCCTGGACGCGACCTGGCCGCTGACCGCTCCGGGCGTGCCCAGTATCCGCATGCTGCACAACCACTTCATGGTGTTCCCGATGGTGGACCTGAAGCAGGCGCCGCTAGCGAACCCGGCCAACCCCAACCTTACCGACGGCGGCCAGCACAGCCTCTTTCAGGCCTACATGCGGGATGTCTACCGCGAGTTCTTCACCCGGGCCCTGGAACTGCGGATCCTGAAGCCCACGGCCGATGCCGATGCACGGCTGGGACTGACAGGGTATCCGCAGGGCCTGCCCAGCTGGGAGATACAGGGCGGCGTGGCGGCGCTGCGCGAGGTGCGCTTCTGGCGGGAGTACGACGAGATCCTGAAGGGGTTCCTGGATTTTTACCGGACCTTCTTCTCGCAGGTGTCCACGCGCAATGCACCGATGCCCGAGGGGGTTTACTTCCCGCGTCACGTCGAGGAGGTGCTGCTGTTCAACAACGACTTCCTGAAGACCGCGAAGAAGGTGCGCGACCTCTGCATGCACGATGCCCGGTACGCGCATGCCATCCGCTGGCAACCCGCCTTCAAGCAGCTGATCTACCGGAACGACGAGGGCCGGCTGATCGTGACCATCAGCCAGAACTCGATAGGCAATGCGATCACCGAGCTGCTGGGCGTGGTGGTGAACCGGCAACCGGACGCAGAGGCCTACGAGAAACGGGAACCCGCCCTGGTGGAACGGCTGCTCGAGG
>JAGTVE010000235.1 GCA_018224485.1 Thioalkalivibrio sp.
GCCGGGATACTCTCCCTGGGCCACGGGGCCTTCTTCGGCCTTGGCGGCTACGCGATGGGCATGTACCTGACGCGCCAGATCGGCGATCAGGGCGTATACGGCCATCCGGTACTGCCGGACTTCATGGTCTTTTTGAGCTACGAGGAACTGCCATGGTTCTGGCTGGGCTTCGACATGTTCTGGTTCGCGCTGCTGATGGCGATGCTGGTGCCGGGCCTGCTGGCGCTGGTCTTCGGCTGGCTCGCCTTCCGTTCGCGCGTGACCGGAGTGTACTTCGCGATCATCACCCAGGCCCTGGTCTTCGCGTTGATGCTCGCCTTCTTCCGCAACGAGATGGGCTTTGGCGGCAACAATGGCCTGACCGACTTCAAGGAGATCCTCGGCTTCTCGGTCCAGGCGCGCGAAACCCGCGTCGCACTGTTCCTGGCCTCGGGTATTGCGGTGATCCTCGGGTACCTGGCCTGCCGCTACATCGTAACCTCGCGTTTCGGCCGCGTGCTGATCGCCGTCCGCGACGCCGAGGACCGCACCCGGTTTTCGGGCTACCGGGTGGATCACTACAAGCTGTGGGTCTTCGTCTTCTCCGCCGTGCTCGCCGGCATCGCGGGCGCGCTGTACGTACCCCAGGTGGGCATCATCAACCCGGGCGAGTTCTCGCCGATCCGTTCCATCGAGGCCGTGCTTTGGGTCGCGGTCGGCGGGCGCGGCAGCCTGTTCGGGGCGATCATCGGCGCCTTCGCGGTGAATGGCGCGAAGACCTGGTTCACCGTCGCCTATCCGATGTTCTGGCTGTTCGCGCTGGGAGCGCTGTTCGTGCTGGTCACGCTGTTCCTGCCGCGTGGCCTCGTGGGCCTGTTCCGCCGTCGCAGGGAGGATGAATCGTGAGTCTCGCTCCGTATCGGCAGCCGATCCGGCGGGACCGGGTCTTCCGCCTGCTGCAGTCCGAACCGGATTTCAGCGGCGCCAGCGATGGCGTGGTCCTCTACGTCGACGATGTCAGCGTCAGCTTCGACGGGTTCAAGGCCCTCGACCACCTGAGCCTGGCGGTCGACGAGGGCGAGCTGCGCTGCATCATCGGGCCGAACGGGGCAGGAAAGACCACGATGATGGACGTGATCACCGGCAAGACCCGACCGGACTCGGGACGGGTCTACTTCGGGCGCGACATCGACCTGCTCGACCTCGACGCCTACCAGATCGCCCGTGGCGGGATCGGCCGCAAGTTTCAGAAACCGACCGTCTTCGAGGCCCTGACCGTCCTGGACAACATCGAGCTGTCCCTTGCCTCCCACAAGGGCACCTGGAAGACCCTCTTCGCGCGGGTGGATCCGGCCCAGGCCCGGCGCATCGACGAGGTGCTGGTGACCATCGGCATGCAGGATCAGCGCCACCGGACCGCCGGCGCGCTCTCCCACGGAGAGAAACAGTGGCTGGAGATCGGCATGCTGCTGATGCAGAACCCGCGCGTGCTGCTGGTGGACGAGCCCGTCGCCGGCATGACCGGTAACGAGACCGAGCGGACCGCCGAGCTGCTGACCTCGCTCGCCGGAGAGCACACGGTGATCGTGGTGGAGCACGACATGGCCTTCGTACGCTCGATCGCCCGGCGCGTGACGGTGCTGCACCAGGGCACCGTCCTCGCCGAGGGCAGCATGAACCAAATACAGGCCGACCCGCATGTGGTCGAGGTCTATTTGGGAGAGGAGGAATGATCCAGGTCAGCGGACTGAACCAGTATTATCGCCAGAGCCACATCCTCAGGGACCTGGAGCTGCGGGCGGAGCCCGGCCGCTGCACCTGCGTGATGGGCCGCAACGGCGTCGGCAAGACCACGCTTCTGAGGTGCATCATGGGCCTGCTGCCGGTGCGCAGCGGCCGGATCCTGCTCGGTGATCGCGACATCACCCGCCTGTCGCCGGAGGCCCGCGCCCGCAGCGGCATCGGCTACGTACCGCAGGGCCGCGAGATATTTCCCGAGCTCACGGTCGAGGAGAACCTGCGGGTGCCGCTTACGTCGCGCGCGGATCGTGCGCGGCAGATCCCCGATGCGGTCTATCAGCTCTTCCCGGTGCTGAAGGAAATGCGCCGGCGCCGCGGCGGAGACCTCTCCGGCGGACAGCAGCAGCAGCTTGCGATCGCCCGTGCGCTGGTCCTTGACCCCAAGGTATTGATCCTCGACGAGCCCGGCGAGGGCATCCAGCCCAACATCGTGCGCCAGATCGGCGACGTGATCCGCCAGTTGAACTCCGAGATCGGCTTGTCGGTGCTTCTGGTGGAGCAGAAACTCCCCTTCGCCCGCCGCGTGGCCCACGACTTCCACATCATGGAAAAGGGCACCGTCGTCGCGCACGGACCCATCCACGCCCTGACCGACGAACTGGTAAAAGAACACCTGAGCGTCTGATGCCCGTATAGGCGCAGCCGCGCCAGCGAGGTCAGGCCTTGTGCCTTGCGTGAAGGTCGCGCACCCTCAGCCCGAGGCTGGCCGTCGCGCCCGGTCCCGTTTCGGCCCGGAAAAGGCGGGACCTGTCCCCGTTCCCCCCGCGCTTACCTGGGGCAGAAGGAAAGACCTGACCCCGTGCCCCGTTTTCCCCTTTACTATTACTTTGCCGCGAGCTCGGAGTCGATTTCCTGCTCGGCCTGCAGCCAGAAGGCGTGGTTGTCGCCGGTGAAACCGTGCTTCTCGGCGATGTAGTAGGCCGCGTCCTGGATCATGCGGTAGCGCTGCTCCGGGCTCACCGCGGACTTCGACGCGGCCTTGCGGGTGCTCGCCCTTGCCGGGGCCTTCGTGGTCGCGGCCGCCTTTCGCGGAGCCGCGGGTTTCGCCGCTGGCTTCTTCGGGGAGGTTCCGGCCGGCTTTGCCGCCTTGGGCGCTGGCGCCTTTTTGGCCGCCGGGGCAGGCTTTTTCGCGGGAGCTGCCGCGGACGACGTCGCCGCGGGTTTCGTTACGTTCTTTTTCGGTTCTCTGGCCATCAAATTTTACCCTCGGTTACCCAGCTATAAGTAGATAGGATACGGCTTCACGTGTCACTCATTCGATCATAGGTTGCCGGCACAACCCCAGCAACCATTTTGCGCCGCCGGGCGCCCGCTCCGCTGTAAGGCCTCTGCGGTCTCCGGCACCCTGGCAGGCGTAGACAGTGGTGCTCATCCGGTGCGCGACGGACCGTGCCGCGTCTCCGGGCATGGCGAACGTGCTGTGTCGGCGACAGAGGAAGGCGCTGCGCCGTTCACCTGAACAGGCCCTCGCGCTCCAGGAAGGCAACGACTTCCTCCAGCCCCTGCCCCGTCCGCAGGTTCGTGAACACGAAGGGGCGCTCCCCGCGCATGCGTCGGCTGTCCCGTTCCATCACCTCCAGCGAGGCGCCAACCCCGCCGGCGAGATCGATCTTGTTGATCACCAGCAGATCGGAGCGGGTGATGCCCGGTCCGCCCTTGCGCGGGATCTTGTCGCCGGCGCAGACGTCGATCACGTACAGCGTGAGATCGGAGAGTTCGGGACTGAAGGTGGCCGAGAGATTGTCGCCGCCGCTCTCCACGAAGATCAGTTCGAGACCCGGCAGCCGCTGTTCGAGGTCATCCACGGCGGCGAGGTTCATAGACGCGTCCTCACGGATCGCAGTGTGCGGACAGCCGCCGGTCTCGACCCCGATGATGCGGTCGGGGTCCAGCGCCTGCCGTCGGGTCAGGAATTCGGCATCCTCGCGCGTGTAGATGTCATTGGTGACGACGGCGAGCTGGTAGCTGTCGCGGAGCCTGTGGCACAGGGCCTCGACCAGAGCAGTCTTGCCCGAGCCCACCGGTCCGCCGACCCCGACTCTGAGCGCCTGTGATGCCATCCGGACCTCTCCTGTCAGCTTCGGAACAATCGACTGTACTGCGTTTCATGCAGCATCGAGGCCAGCGTTACGCCGGGCAGGCTGCCGCCAAGGTCCTCGTCCTCGAGACCCTGCGCGAGCTCCGCGACCTCGGTAAAACAACCGGACAGCTCACCCAGGAGGCGTTGCCCGTCGGTCTGGCCGAGCGGTACGAGCTTCACCGCCGCCGCGACCTGGTTCTCGCACCATGACCACAGATAGCCGTCCAGGACCTCGTCCAGCGGAATGCTCCACGCGGCCGCAGCGAGCGCGAACAGCGTGGCCCAGCAGGCATCATCGCGACGGGCCCATGCGGCGGCGCGCGCGAGATCGAGGTCCGTCAGCAGACGGGCCAGGGCCCTGCCCTGGTTCAGGTCCTCCGCGCGCAGCTCCGCGGTCTCGCGGCTGGCGCGAAGCCAGGCGTTCCAGCGGGCCACCGCGGCGCCGTCGCCCGCCACCCACGCCGCGTGCAGCCGTATCAGCGCCGGAAGGTCGACCCGCGCGTGCAGGTGCAGCAACTGCGCGCGGATCCAGTCCCGCACCGCGTCGGCATCGGCCACCCATCCCGCATCCACCGCGTACTCGAGGCCGGTGGAGTAGCTGTAGGCCCCCACCGGAAGGGTCGGACTGATCAGCTGCCACAGTCGCCGCCGAGCGGTCCGCGCGTCCGCGATCCCCTGCGGAGGCAAGGCCTCAGTGCGCGTGGCGATGATGATGGTGTCCATGCGCGTGTGCCTGAACCTCCCCGGCGTAGGCCCCGGCCTCGGGTTCGAAGGGCAGTGTGGCCCCGGTCACGTTCAGGCCGAGACCGCGGACCATGTCATCCAGCACGTGATCGTGAAGGTATCGCAGCGACTCCCGAGTCATTTCCAGCGGCACGTGACGGTTGCCCAGATGGTAGCTGGCACGCATCAGCAGCAGTGCATCCGGCGAGCGCGCCTCGCTGACCGGCTCCGGGGCCGCCTCCACGCGGACCAGCGGGGCGCCGGGACCGCAGAGGTACTCGCCATGGCGCAGGATCTGGCCACGTTGCAGCATCACCGCCACCTCGGTCCCATCGTCGAGGACCGCCCGGAAGCGGCTTCGCTGCCGCGTCTCGAACGGCAGGCTGAGCGCCACCGACGCGGTCTCGGAGGAAGGGGCGGAACACCGGCGATCGAGCCTGAACATCGACGTCAGAACAGGAAGTAGCGCTGACCCATCGCGACCTCCGCGGCAGGTTCGCATGTCAGCAGTTCGCCATCGGCACGCACCTCGTAGGTCTCCGGATCCACCTCGATATTCGGCATCCAGTCATTCAGCACCATGTGCTGCTTGCGCACCGAGCGGCAACCTCTCACGACCACCGGGCGGTGGCTCAGCCCGAGGCACCCCGCCACGCCGGAGGCCAGCGCCGCCGCGGACATGAAGGTCACGGAAGTACTGCCAATCGCCCCGCCGTAGCTGCCGAACATCGGACGGTAGTGGACCGGCTGCGGCGTGGGGATCGACGCGTTGGGGTCGCCCATGGGAGCGGCCACGATCATCCCCCCCTTCACGATCAGGGCCGGCTTCACGCCGAAGAATGCCGGACTCCACAGGCACAGATCGGCCAGCTTGCCCGGCTCGATGCTGCCGACCTCGTGGGCGATGCCATGGGTCAGCGCCGGGTTGATGGTGTACTTGGCAATGTAGCGCCGCACCCGCAGGTTGTCCGCGCCCGGGTCGTCGCCCGGAAGCGTCCCACGCTGAACCTTCATCTTGTGGGCGGTCTGCCAGGTGCGCAGGATCACCTCGCCGACACGGCCCATGGCCTGGGAATCGGAGGCGATCATCGAGAAGGCGCCCATGTCGTGCAGGATGTCTTCGGCGGCGATGGTCTCCCGCCGGATCCGGGATTCCGCGAAGGCCACGTCCTCGGGGATCGCGGGATCCAGGTGGTGGCACACCATCAGCATGTCCAGGTGCTCATCCACGGTATTGACGGTGTAGGGACGGGTGGGGTTCGTGGACGAGGGCAGCACGTTGGATCGGCCGCAGGCCTTGATGATGTCCGGCGCGTGACCGCCGCCC
>JAGTVE010000236.1 GCA_018224485.1 Thioalkalivibrio sp.
CCCTGGGCTGGGACTCCTGCGACGTGATCATCGTCACCGGAGATGCCTACGTGGACCACCCGAGCTTCGGCATGGCGATCATCGGGCGGCTGCTGGAGGCACAGGGATTCCGGGTCGGCATCATCAGCCAGCCGGACTGGCGATCGGCGGATCCGTTCCGAGAGCTCGGGCGGCCGAATCTCTTCTTCGGCGTCACCGCCGGCAACATGGATTCGATGGTCAACCGCTACACCGCCGACCGGAGGATCCGGCGCAACGACGCCTACACGCCCAACGACGAGGGCGGAAGACGGCCTGACCGTGCGGTCATCGTCTATTCGCAGCGGGTGCGGGAGGCCTGGCCGGACGCGCCGATCGTGATCGGCGGTATCGAGGCCAGCCTGCGGCGGATCGCGCACTACGACTACTGGTCGGACAAGGTCCGGCGTTCGGTACTGCTGGACTCCCGCGCCGACCTGCTGCTGTTCGGCAACGCCGAGCGCGCGCTGGTGGAGGTTGCCCACCGGGTCGCGGCCGGCGCGCATCTCCGGGACATCCGGGATGTTCGCGGCTGCGTGTTTCTCCGCGACTCGGTGCCTGCCGACTGGATCGTGATCGACTCCACGGAGGTGGACGCGCCCGGGCCGGTCGACCCGACGCCCGACCCCTATGCCGACACCAGCGCCACCGCGTGCGACGCGAGGGGCGACGGCGGGCCGGACCACCCCAAAGTGGTGCGGCTGCAGCGGGCGGTCCCGCGCGGCCATCCCCGGGAACGGACCGCGATCCAGCTGCCCGCCTTCGAACAGGTTCGCGCCGATCCGGTGCTCTATGCCCATGCGTCGAGGGTGCTGCACCTGGAGACGAACCCCGGAAACGCCCGTGCGCTGGTGCAGCGTCACGGAGACAAGGAGGTGTGGCTGAATCCGCCGCCGATCCCGCTGACCACGGCGGAGATGGATGCGGTCTACGATCTTCCGTTTGCGCGTGCCCCGCACCCGGCCTACACGGGTGCACGTATCCCGGCCTGGGAGATGATCCGGTTCTCGGTGAACATCATGCGGGGCTGTTTCGGCGGCTGTACCTTCTGCTCGATCACCGAGCACGAGGGTCGGATCATCCAGAGCCGTTCCGAGTCATCGATCCTGCGTGAGGTGGAGGAGATCCGCGACCGGGTCGAGGGCTTCACTGGCGTGATCTCGGACCTCGGTGGCCCGACGGCGAACATGTATCGGCTCGCGTGCAGGGACCCGGAGATCGAACGCAGCTGCCGGCGGCTGTCCTGCGTGTACCCGGTTATCTGCAAGAATCTGAACACGGACCATTCGGCCCTGATCGGGGTGTATCGCAAGGCGCGGGCGCTGCCTGGGATCAAGAAGGTGCTGATCGCGTCGGGGCTGCGCTACGACCTCGCGGTGGAATCGCCGGAATACGTGCGCGAACTGGTGACCCACCACGTCGGTGGGTACCTGAAGATTGCGCCGGAACACACGGAAAAATCGCCGCTTTCCAGGATGATGAAGCCTGGGATTGGCACCTATGACCGCTTCAAGGCGATGTTCGACCGTTTCTCGCGCGAGGCGGGCAAGGAGCAGTACCTGATCCCCTATTTTATCGCCGCACATCCCGGCACGACCGACGAGGACATGCTGAATCTCGCGCTATGGCTGAAGCGCAACGGCCTTCGCGCGGACCAGGTGCAGGCCTTCCTTCCGGGGCCGATGGCCCTTGCCACGGCCATGTGGCACACGGGCCGCAATCCGCTGCGTGGCATCCGCCGGGAGGGTGGCGAGCGCGTGGACTCTGCCAAGGGTCTGCGGGCGCGCCGGCTGCACAAGGCCTTCCTGCGCTACCACGACCCGGAGAACTGGCCGCTGCTGCGCGGGGCCCTGCAGCGGATGGGCCGGGCGGACCTGATTGGCAACGGCAAGCGGCACCTGGTACCGGGATTCCAGCCGGCCGGCACCGGGCTGAGCGCGGGAAGGTCGGGGGTGGGTGCGGCGAAGGGCAGGGGATTCAGGACCCAGCACACCGGTTTGAAGAACGCGGGATCGCCTCGCAGGACCCGCAGAACACGCCGGGGCGCCTGACTCAGTCCGACAGGCCGCGCGGCGGCTCCTTCGTCCGCAGGCGCAGTAGCGAGAGCCGCTCGCCCAGGGGCGCGGACAGCACCTCCGGCAGACCGAAGATCCGGTCGGCGAGCAGCTGGGCGGCGAGCGGGGCATAGAGCAACCCCCGGGACCCGTGACCGAGATTGACGAACAGCCGCGGGATTCCGGTACTGCGGACGGCAAGCAGTTCGTCCGCCGCGGCCGCTCGATGCGCTGCACCGACCGCCGGAAGCCGGTCCCGGAAGATGGCGCGGGTGCCGTACCATGCGCCGCTCACCCTGACGTCGGCTGCCGATTCGAGTGCCGGATCGGCCCAGCTGAGCTGGTGGAGATTCCGAATGTTGTCGGCGTGATGCACGCCGCTGTCGTCGCTGTCGTGCCGGTAGGTTGCCCCGAGCCAGTGCTGCCCCTCGTGCTCCGGCAGGCAGTAACCCCTGCCGGTCAGGGCCATGCGACCCATGGTGGGCAGCGGGGTTCGTATCCGGGTGAGCTGACCGCCGACGCGCAGGGGCCGGGGGTGGTCCGGGCTTAGGGCAGGCCC
>JAGTVE010000237.1 GCA_018224485.1 Thioalkalivibrio sp.
ATGGCGCAGCGCTCGCTGCAGCTGGGATCCGCCGACCGCGGACTGGCGCTCGCGAACTGGCGCATCATCGCCGAGGCTCGTGAACGGATGGGCGACGCGGAGGGCGCGCACCGGGCGCTCGAAGAGGCGCGGCGGCTGGAGCGGGCGCTTGGCTGAAACGGCACTGGATGCCGCCGCGCGCGCGCGGGCCGCCCTGAGTACCGGTGGGCTGGTCGCGCGCGCGGTGCCGGGCTTTCACCCGCGCGAGCCGCAGCAGGCGATGGCCGGGCTGGTGGCCGAGACCATCGATGCCGAAGCCGGGGCGTTGCTGGTCGAGGCGGCAACCGGCGTGGGCAAGACCTTTGCCTATCTCGTGCCGGCGATGCTCTCTACGCGCCGGGTGCTGATCTCTACCGGCACCAAGACCCTGCAGGACCAGCTCTTCGAGAAGGACCTGCCGATGGTGTGCGAGGCCCTGGGACAGCGTCCGAAGACGGCCCTGCTGAAGGGGCGCTCGAACTATCTGTGCCACTACCGCCTGGACTCGGCGGCTGCCGATGCGGCGGGGCGCACAGGACAGGCGGAAACGATTCGTGAGCTGCGCCGGCTGGCCGCGAACTCCAGGACCGGCGATCTGACGCAGGCGGGGATCCTCGCAGAGGATGCGCCGCTCTGGCCGCAGGTGACCTCCACGGTGGACAACTGCCTGGGTGGCGAGTGTCCCCGGCTGAACGACTGCTTCGTGGTGCGTGCCAGGCGCCGGGCCCAGGAGGCGGAGGTCGTGGTGGTCAATCACCACCTGCTGCTCGCGGACATGGCGCTGAAGGACGAGGGCTTCGGCGAACTCCTGCCGGCGGTCGAGGTGGTGATCGTGGACGAGGCGCACCAGCTCCCGGAGATCGCCGGTGCATTCTTCGGGCTGGCCTTCGGCACGCGGGCGGTCCGGGATCTCGGCCGGGACGTGATGCGGGAGATGGAGCGGGATGCCCCGGACATGGTCGACCTGCGCGATCGGGTGTCCGGGCTGCAGGCGGCGGTTGCGGAATTACTCCATTGCTCGGACGGCTGGCCCGCACGCGCGGCCTGGGCCGAGGTGCCCGATCACGACGGGGCGCTGGAGACGCTCTCCGGGGTGGAGGTGGCGCTGGAGGCCCTCGAGGAGGGGCTGCGTGCTGCCGCCCAGCGCGGCCCGGGTCTGGATCAGGCGCGGTCCCGCTGTGCGGCCCTTCGCTCCCGGCTCCAGGGCTGGCTTGAGGACACGGCGGGAACCGTGCCCTGGGTGGAGCGCTTCCGGCAGAGCCTGATGCTGCACCGCACGCCGCTGGACGCCGCGCGGCCGCTGGCCGAGCAAAGGACGCGCACGCCGGCCAGCTGGATCTTCACCTCCGCGACCCTCGCCGTCGGCGAGGACTTCCGGCACGCAGCGCGCCGCCTCGGACTGCCGGACGACGTCCGTGCGCAGCGCCTCGACAGTCCCTTTGACTTTGCGCGCCAGGCCTGCCTCGCGGTTCCCGCGCCGCCGCTGCCCAATCCGAACGTATCCGGCTATACCCGCGCGTGCGTCGACTGGGCATGGCCCCTGCTGGTCGGGAATCCCGGTGGCGGATTCTTCCTGTTCACCAGCCACCGCGCATTGCGGGAGGCGGCCGCGCTGCTGCGGGACCGGCTGCCGCCGGAGCAGCCGCTGCTGGTGCAGGGCGAGCGGCCGAGGGCGGAATTGCTGGAGCGTTTCCGCGCCTCCGGGAAGGCGTGGCTTCTCGGCGCCCACAGCTTCTGGGAGGGGGTCGACATCCGCGGCGATGCGCTGTCGATCGTGATCATCGACCGCCTCCCCTTCGCCGCGCCCAGCGACCCGGTCCTGCAGGCGCGGACCGCCGCGATCGAGGCCGCCGGCGGGAGTCCGTTCATGGACTTCCAGCTACCGCAGGCGGTGCTGGCCCTGAAGCAGGGCGTGGGCCGCCTGATCCGCGATGCGGGCGACGCCGGCATCCTGGCCCTGTGCGACCCACGACTCACGGGAAGGCCCTACGGACGCCAGTTCCTGAAGAGCCTGCCGCGCTTTCACGAGTCGAGCGATCCCGCCGCGGCGCTGGACTTCCTGCAGGCGGCGAGACGGCGAAGAGGGGTGGACGCATGCGCCTGATCGCGTTGGAGACCGCGACCGAGGCCTGTTCGGCGGCGTTGTGGATCGACGGCGAACTTCGCTGGCTGGTTGAACAGGAGGCCGCCAGGCGCCACGGCGAACTGGTGCTGGGGCAGGTCGAGCGCCTGCTCGCCGAGGCCGGACTGAGGCTCGCGGGTCTGGATGCGGTCGCGGTCGGCCGGGGCCCGGGGGCCTTCACGGGGGTCCGCCTGGGCCTGGGGACCGCACAGGGTCTCGCCTTCGCCGCCGGAATCCCGGTGGTGCCGGTGTCGACCCTGGCCGCACTGGCCCAGCAGGGCGCGGAGCGGGGGGCGGACCAGGTCCTCGCGGTGCTCGATGCGCGCATGCGCGAGGTGTACTGGTCGGTGCTGCACACCGGCCCTGATGGTCTCGTGGCGCCCGCGGCCGAGTTCGTGAGCGCTCCGGGGGACGTACGCGTGAGCTGGGAAGCGGGTCCGCGTCTGGCGCTCGGGAGCGGCCTGTCCGCGTACCCGGAGCTCCTTCGCCGACTGGCCCTGTCGGGCCCGCAGACCGATCCTGCGGCGCGGCCCTGTGCACGCGAGGTCGCAATGCTCGGTGCCGCAGCCTATGCCCGGGGCGAGGTGGTGCCGCCGGAGCAGGCGCGGCCCGTGTACCTGCGGGATCGGGTGGCGGAGCCCGCGAGGGCCCCTGCGGCGCCGATCCCCGGAAGCGGCGAATGATGTCGGCTGGTGTGTCGGAAGGGCTCCTGTATCCCTGGGCGATTCCGCTTCGCGCGAGGCTCCGGGGCGAGCCGGAGGACTTTCGCGTCGACGAGATTGCGGCCACGGAACCGGAGGGCGAGGGCGAACACGTGTGGCTGCGGATCCGCAAGACCGGCCTCAACAGCGAGACGGTCGCGGAGTGGATTGCCGGGGTTGCGGGCGTTGGCCGCCCCGCCGTCGGCTATGCCGGGCGCAAGGACCGCCACGCAGTGACCACGCAGTGGTTCAGCGTGCAGCTGCCGGGACGCGCCGAGCCGGACTGGTCTGCAGCTTCGGCCGCCGGCATCGAGGTCCTGGCCAGCCGCCGCCATGGGCGCAAGCTGAAGACCGGTCACCTGGCGGGAAACGCCTTCCGCCTGCGCCTGCGTGATGTCCGTGGCGATCGCGCGGCCGCCGACAGCCTTCTCGCGCGCATGCGGCAGCACGGGTTGCCGCACTACTTCGGCGAGCAGCGCTTCGGACATTCGAACCTGGAACGGGCACGCATGTGGTTCGCGGGCCGCTCGCGACCACGGAACCGCAATCAGCGCAGTCTCTATCTGTCCGCGGCCCGATCCGCGATCTTCAACGCGGTGCTCCGCAGGCGGATCGAGGATGGCAGCTGGGACCGGCTCCTTCCCGGTGACGTCGCGAACCTGGACGGCAGCGGCAGCATCTTCCCGGTCGCGGCGATCGACGAGACGCTGCGCGGACGATGCGAGCGGCTGGACCTCCATCCCACCGGTCCGCTCTGGGGGCAGGGCGATGCGGGCACGGGCGGAGCGGTGCGCGCCCTCGAGGCCGCCGCAGCCGATGCACTCGGGGATCTGGCGCGCGGGCTGGAACGGGCGCAAATGAGGCCTGCGCGCAGGGCGCTGCGGATGCGTCCGCGACGGCTGGCCTGGTCCTGGGAGTCCGACGAGACCCTGCTGCTGGAGATCGAACTGGGTCCGGGAGAGTATGCGACCGGCCTTGTCGGGGCGGTCGCCCAGGCCTCCGCGAGCGACTGAATCGAACGGGGCGGAGGTGGGCGCCGAGGCTCAGGAGCCTTCCGGCTTGGAGCCGCGCGCCGCGGCCAGTGTGCGCTCCGCCCGCTCGGCGCGTGCCTCGGCCTCGACCCGGGCGGTAATGTCCTTCTGAATGCCGATGTAGTAGGTGAGCTGATCGTCGTCGTTGTACACCGGCGTGATGGAGAGTTCGTTCCAGAACAACGACCCGTCCTTGCGGTAGTTGCGCAGGACCACGCGGCAGGAATCGCCCTTTTCCAGCGCGACGCGGATCTGCCGCACGCCCTCCTGTTCGGTGTCGTCGCCCTGCAGGAAGCGGCAGTCCCGATACAGGATTTCGTCCGAGGTGTACCCGGTGAGTTCCTCGAAGGCACGGTTCACGTAGATCAGGATGTTGTCGTGCCCTTCCTGTTCGGCGATCACGATGCCGTCGTTGGAGGCATCGACCGCGAGGGCCAGGAGTTCTGCGTCGATGGATCGGGTCATGTTCCGGCTTTCTCGGGCACCGTGCCCGTTGTCCTGAGGCGCACCAGCCCCGGACTTTAGCACAGGCTTCGGATTCCGCGCGGAAGAAGCCCTGTATCCCGGCGAAAAAGAAGAGGGCTGCGCGAACGCAGCCCTCGGGCGGTAGGCTGGTTTAGCGTGCAGTTGGCGCTGCTACATCCGCTGGATGATCGTGAAGGCGCCGCGCACGTCCCCCTCGGCATAGCCGACGGCCTGGTCCTCGGGGTACATCCGTTCCAGCGCGTGCTGAATGTCCCCGCCCACCTCGCTGCCATGACAGGTGAGGCAGGCGCCGCCAGTGGGAATGGCCCGCATGAAACGGAAGACCTCTTCGTCGCCTTCCTGCACGGTTTCATGGTAGGACAGCTCGGACGCCGGGGTGCCCTGCGCGCGGCGTGCCTCGAAGTGCTCGAGCACGGCCCGCTCCCACTCGTCGGGCGCGTTGTCCGGGTTGCGCAGCTTCAGGCTGGTGCGTCCGACGCTCCAGCCGGTCTCAGCCGAGATGTCCTCGGCGATCTGGGGGGCGACCTGCTGGCATACGGAGATCGCCTCGGTCGGGCCGCCCTGCTGCATCGCCTCCATCAGGTGGCCCTGCAGGGTCCCCGCGAACTCCTTGATCGCCTCCTGGCTCGCAACAATGCGTTCGTCGACGGATTCCGCCTGTGCCGGAGCCACGGTGGCGAGAGCCAGTGCAACGGGAATCATCGTCCATCGGTTCATCTTTACAGCCCTCACGTTGTTTGTTACTGCCGGAATCGCTATGTACAGCAGTTGTATAGATACTGCATCGAAATTCCACGAGTTGCAAGCGTCTGGAAAGGCGGACCATGGCTTGCGAACCCCCGCAACTGCGGACAAGGTCTCGCGCGATGCGGGAAACATCAGCGGATCAGGGCTTGGCGATCTGCGCGCGACTGAGACTACGCCTGTCGCGTCGCAAGCGGTTTCTGCAGCGTCTACCCTACGGATATTGCCTCGTCGCCGCAACGCCATGGGGGTTTTCCCGACCCCGCATCGCCCACTGGCGAGTTGCGAACGAACCCGGCCCCCACCTCAACTTCCGCGGTGAGGGACGGGGATCTTCATCGTCAGGGGTGGCGCAGGGCCAGGACCGTTGACATGAAGGTCCTCTCCACTCCCGTCGCGACCGGCCCCTGAGGCCGTAGGGTGGGCCAAGCGCAGCGGGCCCACCGTCCTGGCCTTCATCGTCGGGGGTGGCGGGGTGCGAGGACGCTTAGGACGCGCGGCGCAGCAATACGTAGACCGCTCCGGTGCCGCCATCGGCCGGCGGCGCGGAGCAGAAGGCGAGGACGTCATCGCGCTGCCGGAGCCAGTGATCCAGTAACCCCTTCAGCACCGGTCCCTGCTGCCGCGACCGCAGCCCCTTGCCATGCACCACCCGCACACACAGGTGGCCGTCCGAACGCGCGTCGTTGAGGAATTCGGCAACCGTCCTGCGCGCCTCGCCGGCGAAGAGACCGTGCAGGTCCAGTTCCTCCTGCACCCGATACTGGCCCCGTCTCAGGTTCCGGAATGCCCGGTGGCTGACACCGGGCCGCACGAAACGCAGCTCATCCCCGGGTTGGAGGTCGGTGGCGTTCACCGGATCGCTGAGCAGATCGTGCAGCACCTCCCGTTCGTCCTCGCGCCGCTTGCAGGCGCGCGCGCTGGGTGGCGGAGGGTGTACCTCTGCGCGGTCGTGCTCCAGACGCCTGACCTCGCCGATGGCCCGCAGGAAGTGTCCGATGTCGTTTGGGTCTTCGTCCGATTTCATCCGCCATTCCGTTGCTTCGGGGGTGGACAGCGCGGGAGGTGATCCGGCGGGATGGTCGGGCCCGTCAATCACCCTGGATTCGGTGCGCTGGCGATCGTTTCAAGTATATTAGGCGGCTCCGCACCCCGTTTGTTCGCCCATGCATATCCTGGTCAGCAATGATGACGGCATCCACGCGCCCGGTATCCAATGCCTGGCCCGGCACCTGCGCGAGCTGGCGGAGGTTCGGGTGGTGGCGCCGGACCGCGATCGCAGCGGCGCCAGCAACAGCCTGACGCTGGTGCATCCGCTCCGCGCCCAGCGACTGGATACCGGGGACATCGGCGTGGACGGCACCCCCACCGACTGTGTGCACCTGGCCATTACCGGGCTTCTGGAGCATGAACCGGACCTCGTGATCTCCGGGATCAATGCCGGGGCCAACATGGGCGACGATGTACTGTACTCGGGGACGGTCGCGGCCGCGATGGAGGGACGTTTCCTCGGTCTGCCCGCGATCGCGGTGTCCCTGGTCGGACCGAAAATGCAGCATTACGATGCCGCTGCACGCGTGGTGCTGAATCTCCTGGACCGTTTGCACCGGGTTCCCCTGCCGGCCGCAACCATCCTGAACGTGAACGTCCCGGATCTCCCGTTCGAGGAGATCCGGGGGGTACAGTCAACAAGGCTCGGTCACCGGCACAAGTCCGAGCCGGTGGTGAAGACCACTGATCCCCGCGGACGGCCGATATACTGGGTCGGACCGGCGGGACCCGAACAGGATGCCGGCCCTGGCACGGATTTCTTTGCGGTCCGCGAGGGCTTCGTGTCGGTGACGCCGATCCAGGTGGACCTGACGCAGTTCGAGGCGATTGATACCGTGGGGCGCTGGCTGGAGGGCGACGCCGGTGGCGATTGACATGCTTGGAGCGGGCCTGACCTCGCAGCGCGCACGCGACCGACTGATCCGGCAGCTGGCGGAGCTGGGTATCCGTGATCCCGCGGTACTGGACGCGATCCGGCAGGTACCGCGCCACCTGTTCGTGGAAGAGGCGCTGGCACACCGCGCCTACGAGAACATCGCGCTGCCGATCGGCTACAGGCAGACGGTATCGCAGCCGTTCATCGTCGCACGCATGACCGAGGCACTGCTGGAGGGCGGTGCGGTTAGCACCGTGCTCGAGGTGGGCACCGGGTCCGGCTATCAGGCGGCCGTGCTCGCACACCTGGTCGACCGCGTCTTTTCGGTGGAACGCATCCGGGCGCTGAGCCGTTCCGCGCGCGAACTGCTCACCCGGCTGCGTATCAACAACGTAAGCCTGCTGCATGGGGACGGAGCGCAGGGCTGGCCCGCCCGGGCGCCCTTTGATGGCATCCTGCTGACCGCGGCTCCGCGCGAGGTGCCGCACGAACTCCTGACGCAGCTGGCGCCCGGCGGCCGCCTGGTCGCGCCGGTGGAGGGCGTGGACGGGCAGCAGCAGCTGGTGCGCTACACCCATACAGCCGAGGCCTTCGTCCGTGACCTGCTCGACACGGTATGCTTTGTGCCGATGCTTTCCGGGGCGGAACAATGAGGGTATTCGAGCCGCTCTATGATCGCGTGATGGGCTGGTCGCGGCATCGTCACGCCTCCCGCTACCTGGCCGGACTCTCCTTTGCGGAGTCGTCGTTCTTTCCGGTGCCGCCCGACGTGATGCTGGCACCGATGGCCGCGGCCCGCCCGCGCGAGGCGCTCCGCCTGGCCGGACTGACGACCCTGTTCTCGGTGCTGGGCGGCGTGCTCGGCTACGCGATCGGGGTGCTTGCGTTCGAGCTGGTGGAGCCGTGGATCATCGAGATGGGCCAGCGCGAGAAGCTGGAGATCACGCAGGAGTGGTTCGCGGTCTGGGGCGTGTGGGTGGTGCTGATCGCCGGTTTCTCGCCGATCCCCTACAAGCTGTTCACGGTAACCGCCGGAGCGCTGGCAATGCCGCTGTTGCCCTTCGTGGTGGCCTCGGCGGCGGGCCGCGGCGCACGCTTCTTCGCCGTGGCCCTGTTGATGGCATGGGCGGGTCCACAGGCGGACCGGCATCTGCGTCCATACATGGAACGCCTGGGCTGGGCATCGGTCCTGTTATTGGTAGCGGTCGTCGCCTTCTACGCCTTACTCGACTGATGCGCTGTATTCGACTCCTGCTCGGGATAGCTCTCGGTATCATCATGGCCTCGTCTCTGGGTTGTGCCACGTACCCGCCGTCCGCGCCCGCGGCAAGTGGATCGGGCGGCGCCACAGCCACGTACGTCGTGCGCCCGAACGAGACGCTTTACCGTATCGCGACCCGTCACGGTCTCGATTGGCGCGACCTGGCCCGGCGCAATGGCATCGGCCCCCCCTATCTGATCTATCCCGGCCAGCGGATTCGACTCGCCGGTGCGGCACCGATGGAAAGCCGTCCGGTAACGGAGGCCCGCGACTCGGCGGTTCCTTCGACTCCGTCGCAACCGACGCGGGAGGCGCCCGAGGCGCGGGTCCCGGCCGTCGCGGCGCCTTCGCGCGCGGAGCCGGCCGGGGAACGGACCGCCGCGACCGGGCCACCGCAGTGGCAATGGCCGGTCGACGGACCGGTGTTGCGAGGCTTCAGCAACAGTGCCACGACCCGCCGGGGCATCGCGATCGGTGGCGAGCGCGGCGAGGATGTCCGCGCCGCGGCAGCTGGCGAGGTGGTATATGCCGGAAGTGGACTGGTCGGTTATGGCCGGCTTATCATCCTGAAGCACGACGCCCGGTTCATCAGCGCGTACGGGCACAACGAGGAACTGCTGGTGCGCGAAGGCCAGAACGTGCGCGCCGGTGAGCGGATGGCCCGTCTGGGCGATTCGGGGGCAGAACGTCCCATGCTGCATTTTGAAATCCGGCTCGATGGTGCGGCCGTCGATCCGACGCGTTATCTTCCCCGGCGGTAGATGCTGGCGCCCAGACGGAGAAGTTCGGCCTCATGTCTTCACAGAACCGATTGCGAAAGCGGGCCCCCGACGAGCCGACCGAAGCCGGGATGGACCCGGCCCCGGAACACGATGGCGAGGACGCCGAGGCCGAGCCCGCCGAGGGCGAGCCCGGTATCGATGCAGGGGAGGATCCGTCGCTGAGCGACCAATCAATCACGGTGACCACGGTGGATCGTATGCCGCACGACGCGGGTCCGGCCGAACTGGACGCGATCCAGCTCTACCTGCGCGACATCGAGTTCCGCCCGCTGCTGACTCCCGAGGAGGAGGTGTACTACGCCCGTCTCGCGCGTGCCGGAGATCCCAAGGGGCGGCAGCGCATGATCGAGTGCAATCTGCGGCTTGTGGTCAAGATCGCGCGCCGGTACATGAACCGGGGCCTGGCCCTGCTCGATCTGATCGAGGAGGGCAACCTGGGTCTGATGCACGCAGTGGAGAAGTTCGACCCGGAACGCGGGTTTCGCTTCTCGACCTATGCGACGTGGTGGATCCGGCAGACCATCGAACGCGCGCTGATGAACCAGTCCCGCACCATCCGGATTCCGGTGCATGTGAGCAAGGAACTGCGTGCCCAGAACAAGGTGTCCCGGATCATGATGCAGGAACTGGGACGGGAGCCCAGCGAGGACGAACTGGCGGCCCGCATGGGCAAGCCGGTCAGCGACATCCAGAGGCTGCGGGCGATGTCCGAGCCGTCCACCTCGATCGACATCGCCGTGGGACCGGATGGCGATCGCTCCCTGACCGAGATTCTGCCCGACGATAACGCCGCGGGTCCCTCGGCGCTGCTGGAGGATGCGGATATCCGCAACCTCGTTGCCGCGTGGCTGGAGGAACTGGACCAGAAACAGCGCGAGGTGCTGGTGCGGCGCTTCGGACTGCACGGCTTTGAGCGCTGCACGCTGGAGCAGGTGGGCGCAGAGATCGGCGTGACGCGGGAACGGGTGCGGCAGATCCAGATGGAGGCCCTGAAACGGCTGCGACGCCTGCTGCGGGCCCGGGGCCTGTCCGAAGACGTGCTGCTGCCGCGTCCCTGAACCGGCCGTCAGCCGGCAACGATCAGGGCTGCGGCGACGGTGCGTCCTTCCGCAACGATCAGGTTGTAGGTCCGGCAGGCCGCCGCGGTGTCCATGATCTCGATGCCCCACGGCTCCATCCGCAGTTCCCGCCAGATCAAGCGCGGTGGGAAGACCTGCTGGATGCCGGTTCCGAGTAGCAGGATCTCGGGCGGGTTCTCGCGGATCCAGGACAGATCTCCGGTCTGCAGGGCCGTGGCGTCCGCGACCGGCCAGGACGGGAGAACCGCCTCGGGACGGAGGATCAGGCTGGTCGTGTGGCGCACGCCGTTCACGGCCACGTGATCGGGCCCGTAGCCCGTTATCATGTTCTGGTCTTCGCCGGTGATCTGCGTGATCTGCATGTCCCCAACCTAAAGGCATCAGCCGGTCGCGGCAAGCGTCCCCGCATCGTGGGGGGAGCCGGACTCCCGCGACCGCGTTGACAGGCGAATGGACGGGTTATACCGTCAACGATTTTCTCCGAATCGGCCGTTGCTGTCGTTCGGGCCGTGCCCATCCACGATCCAGGAAGCCATCCGTGACCGACGTCTTTCCCCGCATCGAACGCCTGCCGCCATACGTCTTCAACATCGTGAACCAGTTGAAGGCCGAGGCCCGAGCCCGCGGCGAGGACATCATCGACTTCGGCATGGGCAATCCGGACCAGCCCACGCCCCCGCACATCGTGGAGAAGCTGGTCGAGGTCGCCCGGCGCGGTGACACGCACCGTTACTCGGTGTCCAAGGGGATCCCGCGCCTGCGCCGGGCGGTCACGCGCTGGTACAAGGCCCGCTTCGACGTCGATCTCGACCCGGAGACCGAGGCGATCGTGACCATCGGTTCCAAGGAGGGGTTGGCTCACCTGGCGCTGGCGGTCCTCGGTCCGGGCGACGCGGTCCTGGTGCCTAACCCCGCGTACCCGATTCACCCCTACGGCTGCGTGATCGCCGGGGCGGACGTGCGCCACGTCCCGCTCACACCCGACGTGGACTTCTTTGCCGAGTTGCACCGCGCGATCCAGGATTCCTGGCCGCGGCCGAAGATGCTGATCCTGAACTTTCCGGCCAACCCCACCACGCAGTGCGTCGCCCTGGACTTCTTCGAGCGGGTGGTGGAGATCTGCCGGGAGCACCACATCTGGCTTGTGCACGACTTCGCCTATGCGGAGATCATGTTCGACGGCTACAAGCCGCCGTCGGTATTGCAGGTGCCGGGTGCCAAGGAGATCGCGGTCGAGTTCTATACCCTGTCCAAGACCTACAACATGCCCGGCTGGCGTATCGGCTTCATGTGCGGCAACCCCACGCTGGTGGCCGCGCTGGCGCGGATGAAGTCGTATCTCGACTACGGTACCTTCACGCCGATCCAGGTGGCGGCGATCGCCGCGCTCGAGGGACCCCAGGACTGCGTGCAGGATGTCCGGGATCTCTACTGTTCCCGCCGGGACGTGCTTTGTGACGGTCTGAACGCGATGGGCTGGCAGGTCGAGAAGCCCAGGGCGACGATGTTCGTGTGGGCCCCGATCCCGGAGGCCTACCGCGACATGGGTTCCCTCGAGTTCTCCAAGAAGCTGCTGCGCGACGCGAAGGTGGCGGTATCGCCGGGCATCGGTTTCGGCAGCTACGGCGATACCCATGTCCGCTTCAGCCTGATCGAGAACGAGCAGCGTACCCGTCAGGCACTGCGCGGGATCAAGGCGATGTTCCGGGCCGATTCCATCCTCGCCGGCGCCCGGGCCGAGGATGCCGACGCCGGGCTGCATTCCGCCTGAACCACGGCCCGTTCATCGCGGGCGCAACAGAATAAGGAAGCTGACCCATGGAACCCGTGAAGATCGGACTGCTCGGCCTCGGTACGGTCGGCTGCGGCACCGTGATGGTGCTCGGTCGTAACGGCGACGAGATTGCGCGGCGCGCGGGCCGCGGCATTGCCGTGGTGGCCGCGGCGGTGCGCGACCTCGCGCGCGAGCGTGACTGCGCACTGAATGGCGTCCGCCTGACCGACGACCCGGGCTCCGTCGTGGACGATCCCGAGGTCGAGGTGGTGGTGGAACTGATGGGCGGCGTCGAACCAGCGCGGACGCTGGTGCTGCGGGCGGTCGAGGCCGGCAAGCACGTGGTCACCGCGAACAAGGCCCTGATTGCCCTGCATGGCAACGAGATCTTCGCCCGCGCTCACGAGCGGGGCGTGATGGTCGCCTTCGAGGCGGCGGTGGCCGGGGGTATCCCGATCATCAAGGCACTGCGCGAGGGGCTGGCGGGCAACCGCATCGACTGGGTGGCCGGCATCATCAACGGCACGGGCAACTTCATCCTCAGCGAGATGCGCGACCATGGCCGGGACTTCGGCGACGTACTCGACGAGGCCCAGCGTCTGGGGTACGCGGAGGCCGACCCCACCTTGGACGTGGAGGGGATCGATGCGGCGCACAAGCTGTGTATCCTTGCGGCCATCGCCTTCGGCATCCCGCTTCAGTTCGAGCGGATTCACATCGAGGGCATCACCGGGATCACCCGCGAGGACGTCACCTTTGCGGCGGAACTGGGATACAGCATCAAGCACCTCGGCATCGCCCGCCGCGCGGCCGGAGGCTTCGAGCTTCGGGTGCATCCGACCCTGATTCCAGAACGCCGGCTGATCGCCAACGTCAACGGCGTGATGAACGCCGTGCTGGTGCAGGCGGACGCGGTCGGTCCGACGCTGTACTACGGGGCCGGAGCCGGGGCCGAGGCGACCGCGTCGGCGGTGGTCGCGGACCTGGTCGACGTGGTGCGCGCGCTCACCGCGGATCCCGAGAACCGGGTGCCCCATCTCGCCTTCCAGCCGGGGGCGCTCTCGGATCTCCCGGTCCTGCCGATGGCCGAGGTGCGCACCTCCTTCTACCTGCGCCTGCGGGCACGGGACCGCCCCGGCGTGCTGGCCGATATCACGCGGGTGCTTGGCGCCCACTGCATCAGCATCGAGGCGATCCTGCAGCGCGAACCGGATCCCGAGCGCGGCGAGGCGACGATCATCATCCTGACCCACCAGGTCCGGGAGGGCGACATCGACGAGGCCATCAGCGAGCTCGGCGGTCTTCCGCACCTCACCTCGCCGGTGACGCGAATCCGCATGGAGCCGCTGTCCCGCTGACCCACAACGCCTTCTACGAGGAACGCACCCACCATGGCCTTCGGACATCGCTACACCGGCCTGATCGACTGCTACCGGGACCGTCTCCCGGTGCACGACGACACCCGGATCATCTCCCTGGGCGAGGGCAACACGTCCCTGATCCGCCTGAACAACATTCCGCGGGAGCTGGACCGCGACGTCGAGCTGTACGTGAAGTTCGAGGGTCTCAACCCCACCGGTTCGTTCAAGGACCGCGGTATGACGATGGCGGTGACCAAGGCGGTGGAGGAAGGCTCGAAGGCGATCATCTGTGCGTCAACCGGGAACACCTCGGCATCGGCTGCGGCCTATGCGGCCCGGGCGGGCATCACCGCCTTCGTCGTGATCCCGGACGGCAAGATCGCGATGGGCAAGCTGGCCCAGGCGATGATGCACGGAGCCGTGGTGATCCAGATCGAGGGGAACTTCGATGATGGCATGCGCCTGGTCAAGGAGGTCGCCAAGACCTCGCCGGTCACCCTCGTGAACTCGGTGAATCCCTTCCGGCTGCAGGGCCAGAAGACCGCGGCCTTCGAGATCGTCGAGGAGCTCGGCCGGGCTCCCGACTTCCACTGCCTGCCGGTGGGCAATGCCGGCAACATCACGGCGCACTGGATCGGCTACTCGGAGCTGGCCGCGCACACCGGGGAACACGTAACCGAGGCCTGCACCTTCTGCCACGGACGCTGCCGCTTTGCCGGGGGCGGGGTGGCGGGGCAGCGGCCACGGATGGTTGGCTACCAGGCCAGCGGCAGCGCGCCGTTCCTGCGGGGTGCGATGGTGGATGCCCCGGAGACGGTGGCGACTGCGATCCGGATCGGCCATCCGCAGTCCTGGGACGTTGCCTGGAAGGTGCGCGAGGAGTCCGGCGGCTGGTTCGATGAGTGCACGGACGCGGAGATCCTGGCCTCCCAGAAGCTCCTGACCGAGAAGGAGGGGGTGTTCTGCGAGCCCGCGTCGGCGGCCTCGGTCGCTGGTGCCCTGCGAGACATACGCAACGGGCTGATCCCGGAGGGTTCCAGCGTGGTGTGCACCCTCACCGGTCATGGCCTGAAGGATCCGGATGCGGCCATTGCCCAGGCCAGCCGTGAGCCGATCAAGGTGCGCGCGGAGCTGGATGCGGTGACGCGCGCCATTCACGACAACATGGACTGACGGTCCTGGCACTCCGCGACCCCCGGCCCGCACCCGCAAGCGCCCTGTGGAGTGCGGCGCCGTTGCCCGGATGGCTCAGCCGGACGCGCGCCCCGGGATCAGGCGCAGCCGGTGCAGCTTCCGCCACAGGGTCGTGCGGTCCATGCCCAGGCTGCGGGCTGCCTGCGAGCGGTTGCCGTTGTAGGTTGCCAGGGCCTGTTGCAGCGCCTCGCGTTCACGTCTCTCTGCTTCGGTGAAGGGTGCCGGTGGCGGCGCGTCGGGAGGATGCCACGCGACTCCGCAGTCTTCGAAGGCCTCGCGGACGGCATCCCCGTCGACGCGCGCCCCCGGCTCTGCATGCAGGCCGAGGACCCCGAGCAGGTTGCGCAGTTCTCGGAAATTGCCCGGCCAGTCGTGTCGGTGGAGGAGGTCCCGGGCCGCTCCCGTCAGCTCCACGTCGATGTGCCGGGACCAGCGCTCGAGTGTCGCGTCGAGGTCTCCGGGACGCTCGCGCAGCGGCGCAAGTGCAATGACCAGGCCCGCGAGCCGATGGTACAGCCCCTGACTGAAGCGCCCGCTCGCCAGCCCGTGGCCCAGGTCCCGGCCCGAGGTCGAGATGACCTGCAGATCGACCTGGCGCACGCGGTTTTCTCCCATGCGCTCGAAGCGCCCGTCTCCGAGCACCCGGTGCAGTGCCTCCTGCAGGCGTGCCGACATCCCGCCGACCTCATCCAGCAGCAGGGTGCCCCCGTCCGCACTCTCGAGTCTGCCGATCCTTTCGGCCGACGCCCCTGGGAAGGCGCCGCGTGTGTGTCCGAAGAGTTCCGATTCGAGCACCGTCTCCGGCATGGAGGCGCAATGGATCTCCGCGCAGGCTGCGGCGGCGCGGGTACCGGATCGGTGCAGCGCGCGTGCCAGTAGGGTCTTGCCGGTGCCGGTCTCGCCCACCAGCAGCACCCTGATCCCGGATGCCACTGCCCGGCGTGCCAGATCGAGACGCATCCGGCAGCGGTCATCCGCCGACTCCAGCGGCGATACCGTCATGAAATCGGCAGCATCCGGCGTGGTTGCCGCGAGCGGCGGCTCGGACCGTATGGTGATCAGGCGCAGCCGGCCGTCACCGTCGGAGGCGTTCAGCAACACGCTGGTGATTCTGACCGGCAGCACCGGATGTATCGAGTCGAGCTCGGCCCGGAAGTCGAGGGAGCGGGGCGTCGGACGCCCGACCGCATCCTGTTCACCGGCCGCGATCGCTGCGCGGACTAGCAGGCGTTGCAGGTTGATGGGGCCCATGCGGAGGGTCGTCTCGAACCGGGTGCCGGCCGGCTGTTCGAGCAGTTCTACCAGGGCGGTGTTATGTGTGACAATGTGGCCGTGGCTATCGACGACCAGCACCCCGTCCCGATTCTGCTGAATGAGGGTTTCTATCAGGCCGACCTGCGAGTCTGGCTTCACGATACCGGGCGCCCGAATGTGTTTGCAACAGTATGCCCACCGGAGTGCAACGGTTCCAGCTCGTCCATGATCCAGCTGCGATTCAGTTCCTTAGTCGTCACCTCAACGAGCATGTGCCGGGAACCATTGTTGCAACAATCCTCCGGGTCTGGACGGCCGCTGTGCCGCGCCCCGGTGCCGACCCGGATCGGTGCCGAGAGTGGGCATCGGCGAGCGACTCGCGCGTCACCGTGGGCCACACGGATAGAGTCGGATGTGGTAAAAAGGCGGGGTTGCTCGAGTTGAACGCCTGCACTAGGTGTCCTCCGGTCTGCGGTCGTTTGCACCAGCGCCTACACTCAGAATCTGCGACATGAAGACGATCATGAACCGAACCAGCATATTCCTGACTGCCGTGCTGGCAGCCGTCATCACCTTCGCGGCCGCCTCGCATGCGCAGTTCGGTCGAATCGTTCAGGTCGAGGGTGCCTCGGTGGGCGGGCAGACAATCAGCGGCACGGTGGTCCCGTTCCGCGAGGTGACCCTGACCGCGCAGATCGGGGGACGTGTAACGCTGGTCGCCGGCGCTGAGGGCGACTACTTTGACCGCGACGAGGTGCTGGTCGCGATCAGCGATGAACGTCTCACCGCTCAGCGCCGTCAGGCGCTGGCCGAGTTGAGTGCGGCAGAGGCGGCAATGCGCAATGCGCAGGTCCAGTACGGCCAGGAGGCTGCCTCTCCGCGCAGTCGTGACATCGGCCAAATGCCGGGGCTGGGTATCCCGTCGATGTTCGACCAGCTGATTACCAGGCCGGCGGG
>JAGTVE010000238.1 GCA_018224485.1 Thioalkalivibrio sp.
GGAACTGCGGCGTCCCCTTCATGAAGATCACGACGGGGTTTTCTTCCACTTGCTGACGAATCCGATCCATGACATCCATGGGAGCCTCCTGAAGATTTCAGTCTTGATGGGTTCAATGGTCCGTCCCCTTCGACCACGGGATGACCGTCAACTATCCGCTGCGGTGCCGGAACAGACCTGCTCGCCGCTCCCGGCACCGGGCCAAGCACTGTGACACGGGTGCCAGGTGCGGGCCCGCCAGGCCGGCAGCCTCAGACGTTGAAACGGAAATGTACAACGTCGCCTTCCTGCATGACGTATTCCTTGCCTTCCAGACGCCATTTTCCGGCGTCCTTCGCGCCCTGCTCGCCGCCACAGGCAACGAAGTCGCCGTAGGCGATCACCTCGGCGCGGATGAAGCCCTTCTGGAAGTCGGTGTGAATCACGCCCGCGGCCTGCGGCGCCGTCGACCCCCTGCGGACCGTCCACGCACGCACCTCCTTCGGCCCTGCAGTGAAGAAGGTCTGCAGGTCGAGCAGCCGATAGGTGCCACGCACTACCCGGTCCAGGCCCGGTTCGGACAGCCCCAGCTCGGCCAGGAACTCGGTGCGCTCCGCGTCTTCCAGCTGCGCGATCTCCGCCTCCAGCGCGGCGCAGACCGGCACCACCTCCGCACCCTCCTGCGCGGCCCGGGCCTCCACCTGGGCCAGCAGCGGATTGTCGCTGAACCCGTCCTCTGCGACATTGGCGATGTAGATCAGGGGCTTCGCGGTCAGCAGATGGAGGTCACGGAGCAGCTCGAGCCCCTCCGCGGAGAGGGCCTGGGCGCGCACGGGGGTGCCCTTGTCCAGCCCAGCCGCCGCCCGCTCCGCGATCTCGAGCCGTGCGATCGAGTCCTTGTCCTGCGACTTGGCCGCCCGCGTCAGGCGCGTGATCGCGCGGGACACCGTCTCCAGGTCGGCCAGCGCCAGCTCGGTGCCGATGATCTCGATGTCCGACAGCGGATCCACCTTGCCAGCCACGTGGACCACGTCCTCGTCCTCGAAACAGCGCACGACCTGGGCAATCGCGTCCGTCTCGCGGATGTGGGCGAGGAACTGGTTGCCGAGTCCCTCGCCCTGCGCAGCCCCCGAGACCAGCCCCGCGATATCGACGAATTCCACCGTGGTCGGCAGCACGCGCTGCGGCTTCACCAGCTCCGCGAGCACGCCGAGCCGCGGGTCCGGCACCTCCACCACGCCGACATTCGGATCGATGGTGCAGAACGGGTAGTTCTCGGCCGCGATGCTGGCCCTGGTGAGGGCATTGAACAGAGTGGACTTGCCCACGTTGGGCAACCCGACGATTCCGCACTTCAGACTCACGCTTCATTCTCCCCATTCGGCACGGCCTGCGAGTGCAGCCGGCGCACCGCCCGATCCCAGTCTCCACCGACGAGGTCATCCACGATCCCGAGCGCCGCATCGATCGCCTGGCGCATCGCGATCTCCTCTTCCCGGCCGGGCCGCTCCAGGACATAGCCAATCACCGCCTCACGGATACCCGGATGACCGATGCCGATGCGCAGCCGGGCGTAGTCCGCCCCGAGATGCCGATGGAGGTCACGCAGGCCGTTGTGCCCCCCGTGACCGCCGCCGGCCTTCAGGCGCACCGTCCCGGCCGGCAGGTCGAGATCGTCGTGTACCACCAGGATCTCCGTGGGAGGGATACGGTAGAAGGCCGCAAGCTTCTGCACCGCGCTGCCGCTCTTGTTCATGAAGGTCAGCGGCTTCTGCAACAGGCAGTTTGCGCTACCCGCAGCGAACCTCGCGACCTCGCCCTCGAAACGGGACTCTGCACGGAACGCACTGCCACGGTCCGCCGCGAGGCGGTCCGCGAACCAGAAGCCTGCATTGTGCCGCGTGTCGGCATAACGCGGGCCCGGATTGCCCAGACCGACCAGGAGCCGTATCGGCATCTTTGCGCCAGACCCTGTTCAGGCCCGGGAGGATCAGTCCTCGGCCTCGAGGCCCTCGACGCCCGGCTCGGCGGCTTCCGGCTCCGCCTTCTCGCCGCGTGGCAGGAGCACGCCGACCACGGCGGAGTCGTGCCCCTCGTGGGCCAGCGCCACCACGGTCACGCCTGCGGGGAGCACGAGCTCTGACAGATGCACCGTCTCGCCAACATCGAGCTCCGCCACGTCCACCTCGATCGCCTCGGGAAGATCCGCGGGCAGGCACTCGACCTCGACGTCGGTCAGCTGCCGGTTGATCATGCCGCCGCCGGTCTTCACGCCCTTGCAGGCCTCCTCGTTCAGCAGGTGCAGCGGGACCTGTACCCGGATCGCCTCGTCGGCACTGACCCGTTGCAGATCGACGTGGATCAGCGTGGGCTTGAAGGGGTGGCGCTGCAGGTCGCGCAGGATCGCGCGCTCGCGGCGGCCCTCGAGATTCACCGTGAGGATGTGAGAGTAGAAGGCCTCGTGCTTCAGGTTCAGCAGGATCGCGTTGTGATCGAGGGTGATCGCAACGGCCTCCTTGTGCCCTCCATAGAGGATGCCCGGCAGCTTGCCCGCGCGACGCAGGCGGCGGCTCGCACCCGATCCCTGGTCCACGCGCGGCTCGGCTTCAATGACAAAATCCGTACTCATGACGCTTTCTCCAAAATGAGCGCGCCTCATCCGCGACCAGATGAGGCGCCAGAAGGGGCCTGAGGCCCCGTCGATGTCGCCCGGCCGGGCGACGGTGCGGGGTCAGTCCACAAACAGCGAACTGACCGATTCCTCGGTATTGATGCGACGGATGGTCTCCGCGAGCATCTCCGCCACGGACAGCTGGCGGATACGGCCACAGGCCTCGGCATTCGGCTGCAGCGGCACGGTATCGGTGACCACGAGCTCGTCGAGCAACGAACCCTCTATGTTAGCAACTGCCGGACCGGAAAGCACGGCATGTGTAGCGTAGGCGTAGACCTTCTTCGCGCCATGCCCCTTCAGCGCCCCCGCCGCGTGGCACAGGGTGCCGGCGGTGTCGACCATGTCGTCGATGATCACGCAGCACCGGTCTTCCACGTCGCCGATGATGTGCATCACCAGAGACTCGTTGGCGCGCGGCCGGCGCTTGTCGATGATCGCGAGGTCCGCGTCGTCGAGCCGCTTGGCGATGGCCCGCGCGCGCACCACGCCGCCGACGTCCGGGGAGACCACCGTCACGTCCCCCGCCTCGCGGCGCCAGATGTCGCCGAGCAGTATCGGGGAGGCGTAGACGTTGTCCACCGGCACGTTGAAGAATCCCTGGACCTGGTCCGCGTGCACGTCGATGGTGAGCACCCGGTCGGCACCCACTGATTCGATCATGTTGGCGACGACCTTGGCCGAGATCGGCACTCGCGCGGAGCGCACCCGGCGGTCCTGGCGCGCATAGCCGAAATACGGGATCACGGTGGTGATGCGCCCCGCGGAGGCACGGCGCAGCGCATCCACCATGATCAGCAGTTCCATGATGTTGTCGTTGGTCGGGCGCCCGGTCGGCTGAATCACGAAGACGTCGCGCCCGCGCACGTTCTCGAGAATCTCGACCTGCACCTCGCCGTCGCTGAAGCAGCCGACGGTGGCCTTGCCGAGACGCAGGTCCAGGTGCTCCGCGACCCGCTGCGCGAGCGGCAGGTTCGCATTGCCCGCAAAGATCATCATTCGGCTCTGGTTCGCCACGGCCCCCCCGATATGAATGCATCGAACAATAACGGCCGCCCCGGACGGGCCGGGCCGGCGCGGGAATTCTAGCGCAGGATGGTGATCGGGTGTCGGTACGGACCGGGTGGCTCCCCGGCGTCACGACTTCTTTATGGCTGGGCCGGCAGGATTACGGCGCTGCGCGCCGCCCTCCGGGCCGTCGCCTGCGGCGACGTTCTGCCCCTTCGGGCCCAGTCGAACCTTGAGCTTCGAACCCTGCCGGCCCCACCTCGTGGCGCTACGGGGTATTCCCGCGTCACGATTTCTGTATGGCTGGGCCGGCAGGATTACGGCGCTGCGCGCCGCCCTCCGGGCCGTCGCCTGCGGCGACGTTCTGCCCCTTCGGGCCAGTCGAACCTTGAGCTTCGAACCCTGCCGGCCCCACCTCGTGGCGCTA
>JAGTVE010000239.1 GCA_018224485.1 Thioalkalivibrio sp.
ATCCAGCGCCAGTTCGGCAAGATACATCGCCCGGGGCTGATCCACTGCATCCACACCGGAGAGGTTGGGGGCAATATCCGACAGCACAAGATCGGCGGGCTCGTCGCCAAGGGAATCCAGGATCCGCTGCAGCACCGCCTCCTCGCGAAAGTCTCCGGTCACGATCTCGACCCCGGGAATCGGGTCCATGGCCAGGAGGTCGGAACTCACGACCCGGCCCGACGGCCCCACCCGGTCGGCTGCATACTGACTCCAGCCCCCGGGTGCGGCCCCGAGGTCCACCACCCTCAGCCCGGTCCGCAGGAGCTGGTCGCGCCGATCGATCTCGGCCAGCTTGTAGACCGCGCGCGAGCGGTAGCCCTCCTGCTGGGCCCGCGTGACGAACGCGTCGTCGAAGTGTTCCTTCAGCCAGCGCTGACTGGATTTGCTGCGTTTGGGCACCCCGCGTTCCCTCCCACACGGGCTTTGCGGGCCCGTCCCCTGGCCGTGCTAGACTCCAGCCTTTGAACGGCGGTAGACCTTAGGTGCATCTGAACGAGCCGCAGCGTCGGCTGCTTCGCAGCCTCGCGCACCCGCGCAAGCCCATCGTGAGCATCGGCCGCAACGGCCTGACCGAACCAGTCCTTTCCGAACTGGAGCGCGCACTTGACCACCACGAGCTGGTCAAGGTCAAGATCGGCGTCGCCGACCGTGCGGGCCGCGCCGAGATCATCAACGCGATCTGCGAGCGTACGGGTGCACTGCTGATCCAGCGCATCGGCTTCATCGCCACGCTGTTCCGGCGCAATCGGGAAAGGCCGGTGATCTCCCTGACGAGCGGGCCGCCGGTCAGTTGACGTAGCGGACGGCGACGATCTCGTACTCGATATTGCCGCCGGGGGCCTGCACCGTGACGATGTCGCCCTCCTCCTTTCCGATCAGCGCACGGGCGATCGGCGAACTGACCGAGATCATGCCGAGCTTGATGTCGGCCTCGTCGTCCCCGACGATCCGATAGGTGAGCGGCCTTCCGCTCTCCGCCTCCTCGAGGTCGACGGTCGCCCCGAAGACCACCTTGCCGGTCGGCGGCAGCGCGCCGACATCGACGATCTGCGCATTGGCCAGCTTGCCCTCGATCTCGCGGATCCGCCCCTCGATGAAGCTCTGCTGCTCCCGCGCCGCGTGATACTCGGCGTTCTCCTTCAGGTCGCCGTGCGCCCGGGCCTCGGCGATCGCGCTGACCACGCGCGGCCGGTCCTCGCCCTTCAGGCGTCGAAGTTCCTCCTTCAGTTTCTCGGCACCCGAGACGGTAAGCGGGGTCTTGGCCATCAGCGATTACTCCGTTCCAGATTCTCCGCGTGGAGATCCTGAAGGCAGAAGACATTCTCGAACCCGAGGTGATCCAGGGCCTGGACAGTGGCCAGCGCCCCGGCAATGGTCGTGGTGTAGCCGACCTTGTGCATCAGGGCCTCGCGCCGGATCGTGAAGGAGTCTGAGGTGGCCTGCTTGCCCTCGACGGTATTCACGATGAAGTTGATCTCGTCATTCTTGATCATGTCCACGATGTGCGGCCGGCCCTCGGTGACCTTGTTCACCACGGTCAGCTCGGTAACCCCCTGCTCCCTCAGAAAGACCGCGGTGCCGCGGGTCGCGAGGACCTCGAAGCCCAGTTCCACCAGACGGCGGGCCACCCTCACCAGATCGGGACGCTTGTCGATCTCGCGCACCGAGACGAAGGCCTTCCCGCGCGCCGGCAGGCGCACGCCAGCCCCGAGCTGACTCTTCGCGAAGGCCTCCGCGAAGCTGCGTCCGACGCCCATCACCTCGCCGGTGGACTTCATCTCCGGCCCGAGGATCGGATCCACGCCCTGGAACTTGGCAAAGGGGAAGACCGCCTCCTTCACCCCGTAGTAGTCGGGCCGGACCGGCTTGCGCAGCTTCATCGACTCCAGGCTGGCTCCGGCCATGCAACGGGCCCCGATCTTCGCGAGCGGCAGCCCGACCACCTTGGACACGAAGGGCACCGTGCGCGAGGCACGCGGGTTGACCTCCAGCACGTAGATGTCGTCACCCTTGATCGCGAACTGCGTGTTCATCAGCCCGATGACCTTGAGCCCCAGCGCCATGCGCCGGACCTGCTCCGCCATCTCGTCCTGCACGGAATCGGACAGCGAGAAGGGCGGCAGGGAGCATGCGGAGTCGCCCGAGTGCACGCCCGCCTGCTCGATGTGCTCCATGATGCCGCCCAGGAAGACCTCCCGGCCGTCGCAGACCGCGTCCACGTCCACCTCGATCGCGTCGTCGAGAAAGCGGTCCAGCAGCACCGGCGCGTCGTTGGACACGGAGACCGCGTGGCGCATGTAGCGCCGCAGGTCCTCCTCGTCGCGCACGATCTCCATCGCCCGTCCCCCGAGCACATAGGATGGACGCACCACCAGCGGATAGCCGATCTCGGCCGCGAGCCGCTCCGCCTCGTCCTCGCTGCGCGCGGTACGGTTCGGCGGCTGCCGCAGCCCCAGCTTGTTCAGCAGCTGCTGGAAGCGCTCCCGGTCCTCGGCGAGATCGATCGAATCCGGAGAGGTCCCGATGATCGGCACGCCCGCGGCCTCGAGATCGCGCGCGAGCTTCAGGGGTGTCTGCCCGCCGTACTGCACGATCACGCCCTTCGGCTTCTCCAGCGCGACGACCTCGAGCACGTCCTCGAGGGTCAGCGGCTCGAAGTACAGACGGTCCGAGGTGTCATAGTCGGTGGAGACGGTCTCCGGGTTGCAGTTGACCATGATGGTCTCGTAACCGTCCTCGCGCATCGCCAGTGCCGCGTGCACGCAACAGTAGTCGAACTCGATGCCCTGTCCGATGCGGTTCGGCCCGCCGCCGAGCACCATGATCTTCTCGCGCCCGGTGGGATCCGCCTCGTTCTCTTCCTCGTAGGTCGAGTACATGTAGGCCGTGGTGGTCGCGAATTCCGCCGCGCAGGTGTCCACGCGCTTGTAGACGGGATGGATGCCAAGGGCATGACGGTGCTTGCGCACCGCCTTCTCGGTCTCGTGCAGCAGGCGGGCGAGCCGCCGGTCCGAAAAACCGCGGCGCTTCAGCTCGAACAGCTCCTCCGCGCTGAGGTCATTCAGCAGGCGATCGCCCAGGGTGCCCTCGATCTGGATCAGCTCGTGCACCTGCGCCAGGAACCAGCGATCGATCGCGGTCAGCCCGAAGACCTCCTCGATGCTGAAACCGGCACGGAAGCCGTCCGCGACGTTGAACACCCGTTCCGGACCGGGATTCGCGAGCAGCACGCGCAGCCGGTCGGCCACGTCGTCGGCCTTCAGGTCCACCATCTCGTCGAGTCCGTCGACCCCGATCTCCAGGCCGCGCAGCGCCTTCTGCAGGGACTCCTGGAAGGTGCGGCCGATCGCCATCACCTCGCCGACCGACTTCATCTGCGTGGTCAGGCGCGCCTCGGCCTGCGGGAACTTCTCGAAGGTGAAGCGCGGGATCTTGGTGACCACGTAGTCGATCGACGGCTCGAAGGAGGCCGGGGTCAGCCCGCCGGTGATCTCGTTGCGCAGTTCGTCCAGCGTGTAGCCCACGGCCAGCTTCGCCGCGACCTTCGCGATCGGGAAACCGGTGGCCTTGGACGCCAGCGCGGAGGAACGGGACACGCGTGGGTTCATCTCGATCACGATCAGGCGGCCATCGTCGGGATTCACCGCGAACTGCACGTTGGACCCGCCGGTCTCCACACCGATCTTGCGCAGCACCGCGAGGGACGCGTCGCGCATGATCTGGTATTCCTTGTCGGTGAGTGTCTGCGCGGGGGCGACGGTGATCGAGTCCCCGGTATGCACGCCCATCGGGTCGAAGTTCTCAATGGAGCAGATGATGATGCAGTTGTCCGCCTTGTCGCGGACAACCTCCATCTCGAACTCCTTCCAGCCCAGCGCCGACTCCTCAAGCAGCACCTCGTTGGTCGGCGACAGGTCCAGGCCGTGCTCGACGATGCGCTCGAACTC
>JAGTVE010000240.1 GCA_018224485.1 Thioalkalivibrio sp.
CATCCCTCGGGACTCGTCCGCGAACACGTCGTCTGGGCCCTCGGCCGGCTGCTCGAGCCCGGGGTGCCGGGCACTAGGCCCTGAAGGCACGCCCGAAGCCCTGTAGGAGCGGCTTGCAGCCGCGATCCCAACTCCGCCGGAACCATCGCGGCCAGAGGCCGCTCCTGCCACCGTCCCGGCTGCTGGTTTCAAACCTCCGCGAGGTGGCCCTTGCCCTCCAGCCACTGCCTGCGGTCCCCGGCGCGCTTCTTTGCCAGCAGCATGTCCAGCAGGGATCCGGTGTCGTCGCCCGGCTGGATGGTCAGGCGCACCAGGCGCCGGGTGTCGGGATTCATCGTGGTCTCGCGCAGCTGCAGCGGGCTCATTTCGCCGAGACCCTTGAAGCGGGTGACGGTCACCTTGCCGCGACGGCCCTCGGCCGCGACCCGGTCCAGGATGCCCTGGCGCTCGGCGTCGTCCAGTGCGTAGAGGACCTCCTTGCCGACATCCACCCGGAACAGCGGCGGCATCGCCACGTACACGTGTCCGTGCTCGACCAGCGGCCGGAAATGACGCATGAACAGGGCGCAGAGCAGCGTCGCGATGTGCGCGCCGTCCGAGTCGGCGTCGGCGAGGATACAGACCTTCCCGTAGCGCAGACCGCCGAGGTCCGCACTGCCCGGGTCCACTCCCACCGCGACGCTGATGTCATGGATCTCCTGCGACCCCAGCACCTGGTCCGGGTCCACCTCCCAGGCGTTCAGGATCTTGCCCCTGAGCGGCATGATCGCCTGGAACTCGCGATCGCGGGCCTGCTTCGCGGAACCGCCGGCGGAGTCGCCCTCGACCAGGAAGAGTTCGGTGCGCGACAGATCCTGGCCGGCACAGTCGGCCAGCTTGCCCGGGAGCGTCGGACCCTGGGTGAGCTTCTTGCGCACCACCTTGCGGCCCGCCCGCTGCCGCCGCTGGGCACTCTGGATCGCGAGTTCCGCGATGCGCTCACCGATCCCCGAATGGCGGTTCAGCCACAGGCTGAAACTGTCCTTCACCACCCCGGCGACGAAGGGGGCAGCCTCGCGCGACGACAGCCGCTCCTTGGTCTGCCCGGCAAACTGCGGGTCCCGCATCTTGCAGGAGATCACGTAGCAGACCCGCTCCCAGACGTCCTCCGGGGCGAGCTTCACGCCCCGCGGGATCAGATTCCGGAACTCGCAGAATTCGCGCACCGCCTCCGTGAGACCCGTGCGCAGGCCGTTCACGTGGGTACCCCCGAGCGTTGTCGGAATGAGATTCACGTAGCTCTCGGCGACTCCCTCGCCGCCCTCCGGCAGCCAGACCACCGCCCAGTCCACGGCCTCCTGGCGACCCGCCACCGAGCCCATGAACGGTTCTTCCGGCAGGCGCTCCAGCCCGGACAGGGCCTCCAGCAGATAGTCCCTGAGCCCATCGGCGTAACACCAGACGCAGCGCTCGCCGGTGACCTCGTCGGCAAAGCTCACGTTCAGCCCGGGGCAGAGGACCGCCTTCGCGCGCAGCACGTGCTTCAGTCGCGACACGGAGAACTTCGGGCTGTCGAAGTACCGGGGATCGGGCCAGAACTGCAGCCGCGTGCCGGTGTTGCGACGTCCGACCTCGCCGACCACCTCGAGATCGCTGACCTTCTCGCCGCCCGCAAAGGCGATGTTGTATTCCTGCCCGTCCCGCCGGATCCAGACCTCCAGATGTTGTGACAGCGCGTTCACCACCGACACCCCGACGCCATGCAGACCGCCAGAGAACTGATAGCTCTTGTCGGAGAACTTGCCTCCTGCATGCAGGCGCCCGAGGATCACCTCGACACCCGGGCGTCGCTCGCTCGGGTGCTCGTCCACCGGCATGCCGCGGCCGTCGTCGGCCACCGACAGCGACCCGTCCTTGTGCAGGATCACGTCGATGTTCCGTGCGAAGCCGCTGATGGCCTCGTCCACCGAATTGTCGATCACCTCCTGGGCGAGGTGGTTGGGACGGGAGGTGTCGGTGTACATGCCCGGACGCTTGCGTACCGGGTCGAGACCCTCGAGGACCTCGATGTCGGATGCGGAATAACTCACCTGCGGCCTTCCTCCGGGTGTGGGCAGGCGGTAGTGTAGTGCGCCTTGCGCGCCCGGCGCACGGGTCGCGGTCCGGGCCGCCTGCTTGAAATTGGCGGGAGCGGCCCGACAATCTAGACAGTGTCCCAGATTCAGATACCGGAGCCCCTCATGGCAGATGCAAGCAACGACCTCCTCGACGTAACCGTGGAAGACTTCGAGGCGGCGGTGATCGAGGAGTCCTTCCGCCGTCCGGTGCTGGTGGACTTCTGGGCCGACTGGTGCGGTCCGTGCAAGATGCTGATGCCGGTGCTGGCCAGCCTGGTCGAGTCATACGGCGGCAGGTTCCGTCTGGCAAAGGTCAACAGCGACGAACAGCAGGGCCTTGCCGGCCAGTTCGGCGTTCGCAGCCTTCCCACGGTGATGTGCTTCCGGCACGGGCAGCCCGTCGACCAGTTCATGGGCGTGCAGCCGGAATCAGCCATCCGGGCAATGATCGACCGCCATGTGGAACGGCCTTCCGACCGCATTCGCGAGCAGGCGATCGCCAAGCTGAATGCGGGGGATGTCGACGGTGCCGTGGCCGATCTGCGCAGTGCGGTGGAGAGCGACCCCGACCATCACGCGCTGAAGGTCGACCTGGCCGAGGCGCTCCTGGCGACCGGAGACGCCGCCGGTGCCGAGGCCCAGCTCAACATGCTGCCGATGGATGTGCACGAGCAGGAGCCGGTGAAGCGGCTGCGCGCGCGCCTGGTGTTCGCGAGCCGGGCGAACGGGGCCGACCCGGCAACGCTGGAGCAGAGGCTGCGCGACAACGAGTCGGACCCGGAGGCAATGGAGCGGTTGGCTGCCGCCTACATGGTGGCCGGGCGCAGCCAGGAGGCGATGGACCTATACCTGAAGCTGATGCAGCGGCATCGCAGCTACGGCGACAACGCCGGTCAGAAGGGGCTGCTCGCCGCGTTCGAGATGCTGGGTCCCCGCCACGAACTGGTCAACCAGTACCGCCGGAAGATGGTCGCCCTGCTCTACTGAAGGGCATGCCGGGAGGCGGCTACTCCGCCTCCAGTGCCTGGAGGACCTCGGCCGCGGGACGGTAGCCGGAGATCAGCTGCCCACCCTCGGTGATCGTCGCCGGGGTGCCGCTGATGCCCAGTTCGCGTCCCAGCGCCAGGTGCCGCTCCGCGGGCGTCG
>JAGTVE010000241.1 GCA_018224485.1 Thioalkalivibrio sp.
GGACGATCGAGAGCCGGTACGAGTAGATCGGGCGGGTCGCCTGCTGCGGGAGGAAGTAGTACATCATCCCCAGAAACCCGGCGGTCAGGAAAAAACCGACCGCGTTGTGGCCGTACCACCACTGCGTCATCGCGTCCTGCACGCCGGAGAACAGGGAATAGGAAGAGCCGCTGGTCAGGCCCACCGGCACCTGGAGGTTGTTGAAGATGTGCAGCAGAGCAGTGGCCAGGATGAAGGCCAGGAAGAACCAGTTCGCCACGTAGATGTGCGGCTGGCTGCGGCGCATCAGGGTCATCAGGAAGACCCAGAAGTACACGACCCAGGTGACCGCGATCAGGATGTCGATCTGCCAGGCAAACTCGGCGTACTCGCGTCCCTGTGTGATGCCGGACATGTAGGTCATCACACCCAGGATCAGCGCGAGGTTCCAGCCGTAGAAGGTGAACAGGGAGAGGCGATCACCGTACAGCCGTGCCTGACAGGTTCGCTGCACGATGTAGTAGGAGGTCGCGAACAGCGCGTTGCCGCCGAAGCCGAAGATCACCAGCGTCGTGTGCACCGGGCGGAAGCGCCCGAAGGTGATCTGGGCGATGTCGAAGTTCAGGAAAGGCCACGCCAGTTGCGAGGCGATCCAGACCCCCGCAGCCATCCCGAGCACCCCCCAGATGACCGCCGCGATCGCGAACTTCTTGACGATGTCGTAGTTGTACTGTTCCGAGGGAACAGCCGTCGAAGCCGGCACGGACCCGGCGGTTGCTGCAGTATCCGACATAACGATTATCCACCTTGCCTGCGGGGAACACAGTCTGCCCGGCGCACCGGGGGAGACGAACTGTACCCCAAGAATCCGCCAGAAAAAAGCAAGACCAGCAGTTGCGGTGGGTCTCTCCCGTGGCCGCGCCACGACATCGCCGGGCGAATCCCTCCGTGGGCCAGCGCATGCCCGGTGAGCGGGTTTACCCGGTCACCCCGTGACCTGGACACATCTCCCGGGCTGGCCCGCCGACCTCCCCCGCGACGGATTCATTCCGCCGGCCGGATCGGAATGAAGCGCCCGGGCACCGCCGATGGCGGTGGCGCATCCGGCACCCAGGCATGCCCGTAGACCACCTCCCAGGTCGCGGGCAGACGTTCCTCCAGAGCGAACTGCGCCTGATAGGCGGCCGCTGCCGCCTGCAGCCGGCGCGGCCCGAACAGGCCCTGTGCCCTTCCCGCGAGCGCGTTGCGCACGCCGATCCGGCGCAGGTCCTGCAGCAGGGAGCGGAAGTCGGGATAGGTCAGGGTCAGCGTCTCCTGATCCATTACCGGGTCCGCAAAGCCGGCACGAACGAGCGCATCGCCGATGTCGTGCATGTCCATGAAGGCATTCACGTGCGGTGTGCCGGCGGCGTCCACCGCCGCGAAGGCCGCGCGCAGCTCGCGCAGGGTATCCGGCCCGAAGGTCGCGAACAGCCACAGCCCGCCCGGCGACAGCGTGCGGCGCACCTCGGCGAAGACCCCATCCAGATCATTCACCCACTGCAGCGCGGCGGCGGACACCGCCAGGTCGAAGCTCCGGTCCGCAAACGGCAGCCGCTCCATGTCGGCGCAGACCGCCCAGGGCCGTCGCGGCCAGCGGCCCCGGCTCCGGGCCCGCGCGGTCATCATTGGGGACAGGTCCAGGCCGGCGATCCGCGCCTTGCGGTAGCGCCTGGCCAGCGGCCGGAGCGAATCGCCCGGGCCGCAGCCGAGATCGATCACCCGCCGCGGCTGCAGCCGGATCAGGTCCAGCCGCTCGAGCAGGCGGCGCAGCACCTCCTGCTGCAGCACCGCGTGCTGCTCGTAGTCGGCGGCTGCCGCATCAAAGGCGGACCGGACCTTGCGCTTGTCGATCTGGAACACATTGCTCAAGCCATCACCTCCTCGACAAAGCCGGCCAGCGCCTGCGGATCCTCCAGCCATGATGCGTGCCCGCCCGCGCTCGTGCGCAGGCGCGCGTCCGGCCGCAGGGCCATCAGCGCGTCGGCCGTCCCGGCCGGAACCAGCCGGTCATCCCGCGCCATCCAGGCGGCAACCGGTGCATCCAGTCCGGCCCAGACCGTCCGCAGGTCGCCCGCGCCGAGGGCCTGCAGGCCCGCACGCAGCCCGGACAGCGCGGCCGGAGCTGCGCCCATCCGCGCCAGCAGCTGCCGCCGCAACCGGCCCGGCGCGCGCGCACCGTCGGCGCAGAGCGCGGCGAAGCGACGCTCCAGCGCGGGCCGGTCCCGCTCCAGTTCCGCGGCGAAGGCCGATAGCGCCGTCGGCTCCAGCGCCGCGCGCCACTGATCGGCGACGGTGAAGCGCGGCGTTGCACCGACCAGCACCAGCCGCTGCGGACCACGCCAGCGCGCCGCCAGCGCCAGCGCCACGAGCCCGCCGAGTGACCAGCCGATCCACACCGGTTCGACCAGGTCCGCCGGCAGCTGCTCCTCGACCGCACGGGCGGCATCCAAAGGGTCGGCGAGCCGCTCCCCGTCCCCGCGCCTGCCGTGACCCGGCAGCGCCGGCAGCACCACCCGCCGCGCCCCGAGGGCCTCGCGCAGCGGCTGCCAGATCCCCGGGTCGAAACCCCAGCCATGGATCAGCACCGCGGTCGGTCCGGAACCCTCCTGACAACGAAGGCTCCCCTCCCCCGCTTGCGGGGAAGGATTGGGGTGGGGGCGGTGGGGACGCGGCAATCCCGCCTTCGGCCGCAGCCCGGATGAAGCGGAGGCACCGGGTTGCGTATCATGGCGCCTCGTCGATCGCCGGGATATTGGAAGCACGGGCATGGGGCTGATGATCATAAGCGTACTGGGGGCCTATCTGCTGGGCTCGATCTCGGCAGCCATTGTCGTCAGCCGGATGCTCGGCCTCCCGGACCCGCGCGGCCTCGGCTCCGGCAACCCCGGCGCGACCAACGTGCTCCGCGCCGGCAGCAAGACCGGGGCGGCGCTGACCCTTTTCGGCGATGTCGCGAAGGGCTGGCTACCGGTGTTCATCGTAATCCAACTTGGCCCCGACGAGCCGGGCTGGATGGTCGGTCTGGTCGGACTGGCCGCGTTCCTCGGACACCTGTACCCGCTGTATTTCCGCTTCCGGGGCGGCAAGGGCGTCGCGACCGCGCTGGGCGTGATCCTGGCC
>JAGTVE010000242.1 GCA_018224485.1 Thioalkalivibrio sp.
AAGGCCGCACGGTCTATGACAACCTGAAGAAGGCAATCCTGTTCCTGCTGCCCACGAACGGGGGCCAGTCCTTCACCATCGTCGCGGCGATCCTGCTCGGGCTGACCCTGCCGCTGACGCCGGTGCAGGTGCTGTGGGTGAACATGGTCACCGCGGTGACCCTGGCGCTGGCGCTGGCCTTCGAGCCCACCGAGCAGGACGTGATGCGCCGTCCGCCGCGGCCGCCAGGCACCCCGATCCTGTCCCGCTTCCTGCTGTGGCGTATCGCGTTCGTGTCGCTGCTGCTGGTCGTCGGCACCTTCGGGCATTTCATATGGGTGCTGCAGCACACGGACGACCTCGATCTGGCGCGCACGGTGGCGATCAACACGCTGGTGGTGGGTCAGGTCTTCTACCTGTTCAACAGCCGCTATATCGTCCGGTCCGCGCTGAATTGGGAGGGCTTCTTCGGCAGCCGCGCAGTGCTGATCGCGATCGGCGTGCTCGTGGTGCTGCAGATGCTGTTCACCTACGCCCCGCCAGTGCAGTTCCTGTTCGGCACCGCCGCCATCGGCCTGGAGGAATGGGGCCGCATCCTGCTGTTCGGCGTCGTGCTGCTGCTGCTCGTGGAAGCGGAGAAGGCGGTGCTGCGCGGGAAAGGCCTGGCCCGCCACGGGTGAGGGGAGGCCCTTCGCAAAGGCCCTCACCCCCGGCCCTCACCCCCGGCCCCTCTCCCGCAAGCGGGAGAGGGGAGCAATGCGTGACTTTCACGCTAACAAGGCATCCGGGGTTCAGCGGTCCATAGAGGGATAGCCCGGCTGCTCGCGCTCGAGCGGCGGGAACTCGGGCTGGCCGCGATCCGTCGGGGGGAACGCCGACTGGCCGCGATCGGTTGGCGGGAACTCCGGCTGGCGATAGTCCCTCGGCGGGGGGCGGCGCGCTTCGGGACGCCGGCGTTCGAGTTCATCGATGCGCTCCTCGAGTTCGCGCATCCGCTGCTGCATGCGCTCGTCGGGGACCGACGGCACGCCCCACTGCCCTCCCGGGACGCCGTAATCCGGGTACCCGTAACCCATGCCAGGAGCCTGCGGCGATGGCTCGCGAACGCCGGGATCGGTCCACTCCGGAGGGCGTTGGGTGGGCGCACCCGGTGAGCCGAAGGGTGCGGCACCATAGGGCTGCTGGCTTGGGAGCTGCTGGCCTGGGAGCTGCTGTCTTGGGGGCTGCTGGCCTGGGGGCTGCTGCCCGAACGGCTGCTGCCCGAACGGCTGCTGACCCCACTGCTGCCCGAAGGGTTGCTGCCCGTACGGCTCCGGGCCACGGTAGGGCGTGCCATATCCAGGAGCGTCGGACGGATCCTGGTAGTCCCGCTCCCGGTCGGTATCGCCGAACCAGCGGCCGGGACTCATCATGTCACCGAAATCGACCGCCTGTACCGGGCCAAACGCGACGAGGCCGAAACCAAGCAGGGCGGCAGGGCCGAGACGCCGGAGTGTGCTGTTCTGAGTCATGATCCTCTCTCCAGGGACGGGTCAGGACAGCCCTGCGCCCCGCGATCGCAGCGTCGCTGGATTGACGGCCTGTCCCTGCTTACTCGTACCACCCGGCGGGGTGCGCGTCAAACCTTCCCTGCGGACGCGAAGGTGCACCCCAGCCCCTCCCTCGAGATGGTCCCGCGCCGCTGGCGGAAGACGCGACCGGAGCGCGGATCAGCGCCGGATCAGGTCGAGGAATTCCTCCCGGGTGCGCGGGTCCTCGCGGAAGGCCCCCAGCATCACCGATGTGGTCATCGAGCTGTGCTGCTTCTCGATGCCGCGCATGCTCATGCACATGTGCTTCGCCTCGACCACCACCCCGACGCCGCGTGCGCCGGTGGCCCCCATCAGGGCCTCGGCGATCTGGCGGGTCATGTTCTCCTGGATCTGCAGGCGGGCGGCAAACATGTCCACGATGCGGGCGATCTTGGAAAGACCGATCACCCGCCCGTTCGGCAGGTAGGCGACGTGCGCCTTGCCGATCACGGGCAGCACGTGATGCTCGCACAGCGAATACAGCTCGACATCCTTCAGCACCACCATCTCGTCGTTGTCGGAGCTGAACAGGGCGTTGTTCACGATCTCGTCCAGATCCATCGCATAGCCCCGGGTGAGGTACTTCAGGGCCTTCACCGCGCGGGTCGGCGTGTCCACCAGGCCCTCGCGGGCCACGTCCTCTCCGAGTCCGCTGAGGACTTCACTGTAGTGGGAGGACATCTTCTCCACACTGGCTACGGGTGCATGGGCCTCGTCGGCCTGTTCCTGGTCGATCTTGATCGGTCGGGTCATGGCGGTCATGTTCAGTTCCTCGGTTCACGGCGTGCGGCGTGGGCCGTCACTGGATGGTCAGACTGGCGAGGGTGCCAGATAGTAAGAAGAGCACTGCGCCCAGCGTCAAATGTCCGCGGAGCGTAAGGTAACGGGGCGGCAGCGGTGTGGCGCGCAGGCTTGCGCGGTCCACCCACAGCACCAGTGGAAACAGCAGCAGCAGGACGATCAGCCCTGCCGTCTTCGGCAGCAGCAGGGCCGCCCATGCGGCGATCGACGGCATTACCGCCCAGGCCGGTCCGGCCAGCCCGAATACGCGGTGAGAGGGATCCGCGAGGGACAGTCCCCAGTGGATCGCGCCCAGAAACGACAGGATCACCGCGGCGTACACCGCGAGGGCATGCAGGGCGAAGACCTGCCAGTCACCGGCACCGAACCACGCGGCGGTCCCGAAGAATACGAAGGGGGTCAGCCCGCCGTAGCCCAGGACCTGGAGCAGGAAGGCCTGGTCGCCGGACCCGGCCGCAGGAGCGGGCCCGTGTGCGGGCGCCCTCGGGGCGCCGAGGTGGCGGCGCAGCTCGGGGAGCCCCCCGATCAATCCGTCGCGGGCGATGAACATCGGCAGCATGGACAGACCGGAGACCTCCTGCACCGCGCGGAAGCGCGCCCGGTTCTCGGCGGAGCCCATGCCCCACTCGATCCGGGTCCAGCGCCCCGGCAGACGCCCCTCGAGCAGCTCCTGCGCCTCGCGCAGGTCGGTCAGCCCCGAGCTGATCACGACCACCTCGGAACGTTCCAGCGCGCTGGTTACCTCCTCTGGCCAGACCGGCATCAGAGCGCTGACCGGATCGCCGCCCGGATACTCGGGTCATCCGGGCGCACCCGGGTCCCGAAGGACGCTAGCACCTCGCCGTCGCGGCCGATCAGGTACTTGTGGAAGTTCCAGCGGGGGAATTCACCGGCGGCGTTGCCCAGATAATGATACAGGGTGCCCGGGGCCGCTTTGCCGCGGGAGGCGTTCAGCTTTTCATACATCGGAAACTGCACGCCGTAGGTGGACCGGCAGAAGTCGTCGATCCGCTCCTCGTCCTCG
>JAGTVE010000243.1 GCA_018224485.1 Thioalkalivibrio sp.
CCCGCAGACGCGCTCGCTGGCCGAACTCGCGGGCCGCCAGTGCCATCAGCAGCGACCGGGACCAGAAGCGCTCGTAGTCGAAGGCCTTGCAGGGGCCGTCGCGGTACTGATCCACCAGCGAGAAGCCGAGCGTGACCTGGCTCACGGTACACAGCCCGAGCCGCACCACCGCGTCGCGCAGCGCGGCCACCGGCCGACCCGCGTGCAGCGCGGAGTTCGCAAGCCGGATCAGCCGTCCGGTGATCGCGGGATCCGTCTGCACGACCTCCGCGATCTTCTCCATCGTCACGTCATCGCGACGCGCGAGCCTCATCACCGCAAGGGCCACCCCCTTCGGGCTGGGCAGGCGTCCGCTCGTGCGCAGTTCCTCGATGGGCATGCACCTACTCCCGTGATGCACGGATGTCTTGACGCTACGCCGGGGACAGATGTGCAGATCTGTCCCCGGCCCTTATCGATGCTCCTCCTCCCCCGCAAGCGGGGGGAGGAGGATCCGCGTATCAGCCGGCTACCGCGTAGTGGGTGAGGGTCAGCAGCAGCCCCGGGAAGATACCCAGCAGCAGAACCGCGAGCCCGTTCACGCTGATCGCGGTCGCGAATATGCCGCCGCGGTCCGCCGCGGCCCGCTCCTCCACGGGATCGTCGAAGAACATCAGCTTCACTACCCGGAGGTAGTAGAAGGCGCCGATGATCGAGAAGACCACGGCGTAGATGCCCAGCCACACGTAGCCGGCACCGATCGCCGCCTGGATCACCGACAGCTTGGCGAAGAAACCGACGGTTGGCGGCACGCCGGCCATGGAGAACAGCAGCAGCAGCATGATGAACGCGAACCAGGGGTTCCGGCGTGCGAGTCCGCGGAAGTCATCCAGCTGGTCGGCCTCGTGGCCGCGACCCGACAGCAGGATGATCATTCCGAAGCCGCCGGCCGCCGTCAACGCGTACACGATGATGTAGAACATCGCCGAGGCATAGCCGGTCTCGGTCCCCGCCAGGACCCCCATGAACAGGAAGCCGACGTGTGCGATGGTGGAGTACGCGAACATGCGCTTGAGACTGGTCTGGGCGATCGCGATCACGTTGCCGACCGCGAGCGACAGCACCGCGAGCACCACGAGCATGTCGCCCCAGTCGCCGTGCAACGGGCCCAGACCCTCGACCAGCAGGCGCATCAGCAGCGCGAAACCGGCGATCTTCGGTGCGGTGGCGATGAACAGGGTGACGGCGGTGGGGGCCCCGTCGTAGACGTCCGGCACCCACATGTGGAACGGCACCGCCCCCAGCTTGAAGGCCACGGCCACCACCACGAACACGAGGCCGAAGACCAGCGGCACGTCCATGCCCTCCTCCGTCGCGGTCAGCGCGGCCGAGACGGTGGCGATGTCCAGGCTGCCGGTCATGCCGTAGATCATCGACAGCCCGTAGAGCAGCAGCCCGGAGGCCAGCGCGCCCAGCACGAAGTACTTCATCGCCGCCTCCGAGGCGCGCATCGAGTCGCGCCAGAAGGCCACCAGGGCATAGGAAGACAGCGCCAGCAGCTCGAGCCCGAGGTACAGCGTCAGGAAGTTGTGTGCGGAGATCATCACCATCATGCCGAGGACGGCGAAGAGCCCCAGCACGTAGAACTCCCCCCTGTAGATGTCGCGTTCGATCAGGTAGGGACGCGCGTACAGGAACACGAAGAAGGTCACCACGTACATCGCGAGCTTCAGCACGTCGCTCATCGGGTCGGCGACGAAGGTTCCGCTGAAGGTCGTCTGCGTCTCGGGCCCGGCGAGCCAGAGGGTCAGGACCGCGGCACCCGCCAGGGTGGCCTGCACCAGTCCGTAGGTGATATCGCGTCGGGAATCGGGCAGGAAGGCATCCAGCACCAGGATCAGGCAGGCCATGCCGAGCACGAACATCTCGGGCACGGCGGGCAGGAATGCAGGAATCTCGAAATTCATGTCAGGTCCCGTATCAGAGCGCAGGCAGCTTCGACTCGGCGATGTGCGCGACCAGGTGGTCGATGGTCGCGTTCATGACCTCGAGCAACGGAGCCGGCCAGACCCCGAGCAGCAGCACAAAGAAGGCCAGCACGCCCATCACGAAGAATTCGCGGCGATCCAGATCCTTGAGCTGGGCGACGTTGTCATTGCCGATCTCGCCGAAGATTACCCGCTTCACCAGCCAGAGCGTGTAGGCCGCGGCGAGAATAAGCGTGGTGGCCGCCAGGAAGGCCAGCCAGAAGTCGGCGCGGAAGGCCGCCAGGATCACCATGAACTCGCCGACGAAACCCGAGGTGCCGGGCAGCCCGGTGTTCGCCATCGCGAACAGTACGAAGAACACGGCAAACCAGGGCATGGTGTTCACCACCCCACCGTAGTCGGCGATGTTGCGGCTGTGGAGCCGGTCGTAGAGCACCCCGACTCCGAGAAACATCGCCGCCGAGATGAAGCCGTGCGAGATCATCTGCACCATGCCGCCGGCGATGCCAAGCGTGGCGCCACTCCAGTCGCCGGTGTTGCGGAAGATCATGAAGGCGATGAAGAAGCCGAGGGTCACAAAGCCCATGTGCGCGATCGACGAGTAGGCGATCAGCTTCTTCATGTCGCTCTGGATCAGCGCAATCAGGCCGATGTAGACGATCGCGATCAGCGACAGCGTGATCAACAGCACATCGAGCACCGCGGCCGCGTCCGGGGTGATCGGCAGACTGAAGCGCAGAAAGCCATAGCCGCCGATCTTCAGCATGATTGCG
>JAGTVE010000244.1 GCA_018224485.1 Thioalkalivibrio sp.
GGACAGGAGAAGAGCGGCAAGCACGTTGCGAAGATCGGCGCGGGTCCGAAGAACGCGACACTTCGCGGTGTCGATACCGAGACGCTCGAGACCTATCTCGCCTACCGGCCGTGAGGTCAGTGACTGGTCCGGTCAGGCGCCCGGGCCGGTCTGGTCCCTGTCGTCACTGTTCCTTGTTAACGTGAAAATCGAGCATTTCTCCCCTCTCCCGCAAGCGGGAGAGGGGCCGGGAGTGAGGGCCGGTGGTGAGGGCCGGACCCGACGCCGCACCCCCACCCCAACCGTAACTCCGGGCATCCTGCCCTCCGCCCTTCGGGCTCGCCTTCGGCGGTTCGAGCCGCTCCCGGCGGATTTTTCCCCGCAAGCGGGGGAGGGGGCTTTTAATGGTCAGGGGTGGCCGCGCGCCATCAGAGTTCGCGTGCAAGGTGCGCTCCCGCAACGTTCGCCCCGGCCCCTGTAGGCGAGCCCTCTCGCCGATTCCGGCGCCGGGGAAGATCGGCCAGGGGGCTGGCCTCCTACAGCCTTCGCCCCAGCCCCCTGTAGGAGCGCGCCTCGCGCGCGAACAGGAGGGTGCACGAAGTCTGCGTGTAATCAGGCCCCGGTTTGCCGTCAGCGTAACGGGGTCGTTGTTGCGACCGCGTACAGCCAGGCGAGCTCAGGTGGCAGGCGTCCCGTTTCACGTCCGGCGCCCGCCCGACCGCCGTCGCTGGCGTCCAGCCGCGCGTGGTCGGACCAGTGCACCAGGTGCAGATAGCCACCGTGATCCTCGATCAGCGCGGTGCAGTGCTCCACCCAGTCTCCGGTGTTGCAGTAGAGGATGTCGTCCCGCAGGCTGATCGCGGCCTTGTGGATATGGCCACCGATATACCCGTCGTAGCCGCCCTCGCGGGCCGCGCGGGTTGCGGCCGCCTCAAAGCGGCCGATGTAGTCGCGCACCCGGCCGACCCGGGTCTTCGCCCAGGTGGACAGAGACCAGTAGGGACGCTGCAATCGCCGTCGGAGCCGATCGACCCAGTAGCTGATCTGCAGCAGGAACTGATAGCTGAGGTCCCCGATATGGTGCTGCCACCGGCCTTGACGGACTTCATCGTCGAATTCATCGCCATGACTCACGAGAAAGCGCCGTCCGTCCGCGGTCTCGTGTTCCAGGCTTCGCAGGATGCGAACGCCGCGGATCTCCGAGCCAATCAGGCTGCGCAGGTGTTCGTCGTGGTTGCCGGGAATGTAGACAACCTCGGTGCCGTTCTCGGCGAGCGCGAAGACATGCTCGAGGATGGCGGACTGCTCCCGGGTCCATACGACGCGACGGCGCATCGCCCACAGATCGAAGACATCGCCGACCAGCACGAGGCGGTCACAGTCCAGTCGCTTCAGGAAATCAAGCAGGTAGGCGGCGCGGCAGTCGCGGGTGCCCAGGTGGATGTCGGATACAAAGGCGGTTCGGCAGTCGAAGGAGGACATGGCTTGACTCCAGCGTTACACATGCAGCAAGCCTGCCCTTCATCCGTGACGTGCCCGTGGCACCGGGTTGAAGGTTTTCTGACGATTCTTTGTGATAAAGGCGTTCCAAGAGCCTGATAAAGCGGGGAACGGAGGGGGAACGGGGACAGATTTCCAAATCTTTCCCCGTTCCCCCCCCTTGTTGTCCCCGTTCTCCTGCTACAACAGTACCAGCAGCCAGATTGCCCCGGCGTTGAGGAACGAGAGCATCACCGCGGCGGAGCCCATGTCCTTGGCGCGTGCAGAGAGCTTGTGCCGCTCATGCCCGAAGCGGTCGATGGCCGCCTCGATGCCGGAGTTCAGCAGTTCCACGATCAGGATCAGGAACAGGCTGCCGATCAGCAGCGCGCGTTCTACGCCGATATCGGTCAGCCAGAAGGCCGCGGGAATCAGCACCAGACACAGCAGCAGTTCCTGGCGGAAGGCCTCCTCGTGCCGGAAGGTCGAACGGAGCCCATTCCAGGAATAGCCAAAGGCCTTGATGATGCGGGTGATTCCTCGGTGATTGCTGTATGCCATCGTTGAGTCCGGGGCTGCGGGGTCAGGGGGGATATTCAGCGCGCGACGGGTTACATCGCGGCTGCCACCTGTTCGACCAGTTCCACCAGCCGGTTCGCATAGCCCCATTCGTTGTCGTACCAGGCGAGCACCTTCACCTGCGTGCCGTCGATCACCAGCGTCGATGGCGCATCGACGATCGCCGAGCGCGGATCAGTCCGATAATCGGCGGAGACCAGCGGGCGCTCCTCGTAACCCAGGATACCCGCGAGCGGCCCGTCTTCCGCCGCGTCCTTCAGTCGCGCGTTCACCTCGTCGGTGGTGGTCTCGCGGGCCGCCTCGAAGGTGAAATCGGTGAGGGATGCGTTCATCAGCGGGACCCGCACCGCGTGACCGTTCAGGCGGCCGTTGAGCTCCGGAAAGATGTCGCCGATGGCCCGTGCGGAGCCGGTGGTGGTGGGAATCAGCGAGATGCCGGCAGCGCGGGCGCGCCGCAGGTCGGCATGTGGCCGGTCCACCGGAGACTGCGTGGCGGTCATGTCATGGACCGTGAGGATCGATCCGTGGCGGATCCCGATCGCCTCGTGCAGCACCTTCACGATCGGGGCGAGGCAATTGGTGGTGCAGGAGGCGGCGGTGATCACCTGGTGACGATCGGGTTCGTAAAGGTGGTGATTCACACCGACCACGACGTTCAACGCATCCGGATCCTTGACCGGGGCGGCGACCACGACCTTGCGGACCCCAGCGTCGAAGTAGGGCGCCAGCGTCTCCAGGGTGCGGAAGCGACCGCTGGATTCGATCACCAGGTCAATGCCGTGCTCGCGCCACGGAACGGCGCCCGGCGTGTCGTGATTGGCGTGCGCAATCCATTGTCCGTCGATACCGATCCGGCCCGCCTCGCCGGACACTGTGTGCGGCCAGCGTCCGTGTACCGAATCGAATTCCAGCAGATGCGCGGAGACGGTGCCGTCCCCGCCCTTCTCGTTGATCAATCCGAACTCGAGGTCCTCGCGGCCCCAGGCGGCCCGCAGTGCGAGACGCCCGATTCGCCCGAACCCGTTGATGCCCACGCGGATCGACATGACTGCCTCCTGTTCCTTTGTTCAATATGCAATGGCGAGGTGATTCGCGCCTGCGCTGCAGGAGGCCAGCCCCCTACATGATCCACGCGGGCCGCATGCCCCTGCGGTGGATGATTCGCCCGACGCCTGATCAACGAGGGGGCTCGCCTGCGTCAGCTCGGCCCCCGGCGTCCACTGCGAAGTCTCACAATACCCTGTGACAGGGGCATTACAGTGCCTGCCCGGAGAGGGGGGCAAAAACACTCCCTCCCCCGCTTGCGGGCCCGGAGGGCGTGGGGCAGGATGCCTGGAGTAACGGTTGGGGTGGGGCGCCGCGCTGGCCCCGGCCTTCACCCCCGGCTCCTCTCCGGCTTGTGGGAGATGGGAGCGCTGCGCGCGGCTTTCAGGCTACGGTACAGATCGAGCATGCGCTGCGCGAGGACCGGTCCGTCCCAGTTCCCGGCATACTCCCTTGCATCGATCGCCAGTGCTTCGCGCAGCCCAGGATTCTGCAGCAACTGCAGGACCTTTGCGCCGAAGTCCTCCGGATCCTCCCGGGCGACCAGTGCACCGCGCCCCGGCGCCAGGATGTCCCGGGTGCCCATCTCGGCCAGGGCCACCACAGGGACGCCCAGCGCCATGGACTCCAGCAGGACCAGGCCCTGCGTTTCCGTGCGCGAGGCGAAGACGAATACGTCCCCCGCGCGGTAGCAGTCGAGGAGCTCGCGCTCCCGGTCCAGGTAGCCGAGGAACAGGACGCTGGACTGCAGCCCCAGTTGCCGGGCCAGGCGTTCCAGGTGCCGTCGGGCGGGCCCCTCCCCGACGATCATCAGCAGCACCTCCGGGACCGCGACCCGCACCCGTTGCAGCACGTGCAGCAGAAACTCGATGTTCTTCTCGTGAGCCACGCGCCCTACATGGACCAGCACGGGCCGGTCTGGAGCGATGCCCTGTGCCTGCCGGAAGCGGGCACCATTTCCGTCCCGGAAACGCTGTATGTCCAGGCCGGTGGGGATGACCTGGAGGGGTGTCTGCACGCCGTAGGCGAGTAGGGTCTCCTGCACCGGCGATGAGGGCACCACCACCGCATCCACCTGATTGCACTGACTCCGGGTGAAGCCCCGTGCTGCGCTGCGCAACCAGCGTGCCGGTAGCCAGGGCAGGTAGTGGTAGAGATATTCCTCGAAATGCGTGTGATAGGTCTCCACCGCCGGTACGCCGAGCGCCCTGGCGATACGGATGCCGCTGTAGTGCGCGACGAAAGGGGTCTGGATGTGGACCAGATCGTAATGGCGGGACCTGAGTGCGGGGATCATCCGCCGGATCATCCGGCCGGACATCATCCGGTCCTCGGGGTCGAAGAAGAGGTAACGGGACGGGATGCGCTCGATCCCGAGCTCGGGGACGGGCGTACGGTAGGGGTATTCGGGTGCCAGCAGGTCGATCTCGTGCCCCATGGCTGCCAGGTCACGCGTGAATGTCTGGATCGAGGTCGAAACGCCGTTGATCCTCGGAAAGTAGACATCCGAGAGCATCAGGATACGCATGGGGCTCCGTTGCGATGGCAGGCTCGCGGCGGGTGGTCAGGTTGCGGTCACTGTTGGCCCGCGGCTTTGGTGCACCGGGTCAGGAGAGGCAGCAACGCTCCCGCGGGCGGCTTCAGCCGGTCCGCTGGGGTCCGTCAACTGCAGCCGCCTGTTTTGGTACCAGGGATCACGGCACCAGCATCGGTTCCCGCAGGAAATGACGACGATACCGATCCGGTACCTCCCTGACATCCAGAAGGATGAAGACGTCGGCGACCCCGAAGTCCGGGTCCCAGCAGGCCTCGCCGCAGATGCTCGCACCCAGCCGCAGGTACGCCTTCAGAAGTGGCGGCAGGGGTGCTGGCGAGGCGGACGCGTCGGGCATCGCGGGTATCGGCTGGCGGGGACGGACGCGGTACTGCGGCGGGGAGGGATGCTGCGCGTAGAGCTTGTTCAGCAGCGCATGTGCCGCCTTGTCATGCGGCACGAACGGCATGCTCGCGCAACCGATCATGAAGTCGAAGCCTCCGCGTGTCATCACCCGGGCCAGGCCGGTCCAGAGCGCATTGATGGCCCAGCCCGTCCTGTAGTCCGCCCGCACGCAGGTTCGTCCGACCTCCATCACCCGGCCGGGAAGATCCAGCAACGCGCCGAGGTCGAACTCGCC
>JAGTVE010000245.1 GCA_018224485.1 Thioalkalivibrio sp.
CGCCCCAGGTGGGCAGCCATTCCACCTGGTTGCGAACCCAGTGGTAGATCGCCACCGGATCGTGGTCGAGCTCGGCCGCCTTCGCCTCAACCCTCGGGCTCAGCCGGACTTCCGTCGACTCTCCCAGATATGCAGGATCGTTTGCGTCCGGCAGGCCATCAAGCCGATATCCCTCCCCAGCTGCCAGCTGGGCCAGCGGGGTATCCAGAAGTCCGGCATCCAGGAACTCCTCGCGCGTGGTCCGGGGCAGGTTGTCTGGTGCTGGACGCTGGGCCTCGTGCGGCAGTTGTCTCGGATCAAAGGGTTGCTGACTGGGGCGGTGTTTATGCCGGGACAAACGCTCGTGCACGCGTTCGATCGTCGAGACAACCTCCGCTTCGTCGGCCTCGGTCTCGAGGGAGGTAAGCTCCCCCAGGAGCGTCTGAACCTCTTCGCGGTAAAACGCGAAGGTCTCGTCGTGACGTGCCAGGATCGAGGCAGGCACTCCCCGTTCCGCGAGCCGCGCTCCGGTGCGCTCGAATTGTGCGCGGACGTCGGTATCCAGCGTCGCGATCGTCTTTCTCAGGTCGGCCAGCTCCTGCCGTTCGGCCGAGATCGACTCCCAGCGTCCGAGGTTGTGACCGGCCTTCTCAAGAAGACCTTTTGCCTTTCGCACCGAATGGGACAATGCCTGACCCGGGGCCATCCCAGGTCCATGCACTTCATCTTCGGACCCGGTTGAAGGTTCGGCTGCAGCCGAGACCGGCGGGTACAGGGGCATCAGCATCGCGCCAATCACCAGGCCGGCCACCCACCTGCTGAATCCCGTTTTTCGGAACAGTGCAAGAAACGAATAACTGATTCTCATGAGTACACATCCTTGTCGACTCGTGATTCCTTGTTTGCGATCGGGTCAGTCGGCGCCGATCTCCGGGCCGAGCCGGTGAATCAGCCACGCCAGCGAAACCCGGATATCCCCTGCCTCGGGCTCCTGCACCGTGGACAGCCAGTCCGCCGCCTTCACCAGCCTTGCCACCGCCTGACCGGTCTCGCCATCCTGATGCAGCGCTTCGGCTCGCCGCAGTTCCTTCAGCGCCAGCGCGTAACGCTGGTCGATCCCCAACTGCGCCTCCATCCGTTCCCGCAATTGCATAAAGGTGGGCGGCTTGGCGATAACGAAGTCGTGGAAACTCTGGCCATAGGCGGTTGAATGGTGACCCTCCTGCAAGTCGAGGCTGGCAGTCACCCGGGCATCGCCTGCATCGCGCGGCAACATCCACCAGAACACCCGCTCTTCCACGCTCTGCCCAGACAGGTCCAATGCGAATGACAGTTCACGCGGTGCCAGCAACGTGCCCTGCCCCGGATCGACGATCTGCCCGCCGGAGGTCTCCAGTGTCAGCAGGACGGAAGCCGGCCCGCCGCGGTTGACGAGGGACCAGCGCAGGGGCACCGCCATCCCGGCGCGAAGGATGGCCGGATCCGGTCGGGTGAATTCGAGGCCCTCCGCCAGGAAGCGGGCAAACGTCCCCGCGGTGCCTTGCGCCCTCGCCTGCGCCAGAAGATCGAAGCCCACCAGCAGCGTGCGTCCTCTGCCGAACTGATATGCACTCGCGGCCGTTACATGCGTTCGCTGGCGACCATCCCCCCGGTACTCGGCCACGGGGAATGCCGCCTGCAGCCGCACCTCTACCGCACGCGCTGGCGCCGGGAACGAGTGCTCCGGCACAGCCACCGGATCCGCGGGATGGGCAAGCAATCCTTGCGCATGGGGTTGCGATCCGAGGAGATCCGCACCGAATGCCTCCAGCAGATGATGATTGCGGTGGTCTTTTGCGCCTGCCTTCACGATCCCCCGGCCCGCGAACACTGCTTCGCGGAGCTCCAGCGCCACCTGATTGTCCAGTTTCACCCGGTCCGCCAGGAGCAGGAAGCTCGCATAGCCGCCGCCGCGCAATCCCTCCGCAAAGGCGGGGGCACTGGTGACGATCCGGTAGGACCAGCCTTCCGCGTCAAGCAGGGACTCGAGGAATGCGCGCCGCTGCGTGCCGGGCCCTGCGGACTGCATCGCCGCATCGATCAGGCGGAAGTCACCGAGGGCCACCCCCGGATCCGGCAGATCCATGCAATGAGAGTCCACTGGGCCGGACTCGAACTGATGCACGGCCGACTCGCGGTGCAGGGTCGCGAGGATCTGATGGGAATCCCGGTCCTCCTCTTCATTCCCGTTCAATTCAAGGGAAATCTCCAGCGCGTCACCGGCAATCCTGCTGAGTACGATATTCGCTCCGTCGCCGGTCACCATGTCGACGGGCAGATCCTCCGAACCGTATACCGCCTCGGAATCCAGCAGCCGTCCGGAGGCGTCGTGGAGATCGACCTGCATCCGGTCGCCAGATGCCAGCGGTCCAACCCCGGGCAACAGCAGAGTCAGCCCCTCCACCGCCAGGCACTCCCGGGGTTCTGGCGGGTCCAGCAGGACGAGTAGCCGTCCGCGGCCATCCACTACCGGGTCGGACACGAAGCGTTCCTGCACCCGCGCCGACGCTGTCGCGAGCACGCGGCGCTCGTCCCCGAACTCCGCGCGCAGGACCGCGACAAGCACAGTTCCGGCGGGTGCATCCACGTTCCAGGCCGCCGACAGGGAGGTTGTCGCCTCCGGTTCCAGATCGATGAGCTGCGTCCAGCGGCCCAGCTCGGACTCGCCTTGCGGGTCCAGCAGAAGCAGGCTGACCGGGACACTCGACACCCCAGCGTTTCCGTCGTTGGCGACCGTCGCCTGAAGGGTCAGGTCTTCCGTGCGCAGCACCTCACCCGGGGTGATGTTCAGAGTGCCGGATAGCCCTGCACCCGTCTCCTGAGTTGACCGCACCCGAAAACCGGTCTCCTCCAGCGCGGTCACCGATCCGGCCTCATCGATGACCACCAGCAGCACCTTGTAGTCTCCGGGAGAGGCGGTCCCCAGGGGGAACTGCCGCACCAGATCCTGGAGACCGCCGGGCGGCAGGGATCCGGGGTGGGCCACCGAACGCCACACCTCGGTGCCCTGCGGGTCCAGGACGATGAGCCTGACCTCATGCCCGGCGATCTGCAGGTTCGGCGCGGTATTCTCAAGCCGCGCGGTGAGTTCCGCAGTCTCGTATACGTCATAGGCCGGGCGGTCGACGTTGACGCCCGCAAGGAGCCCGGTGTTCTCAGGAACGGCGACGCGGAAGCTCGCGCGCGCCTGGGCCACGGCCTCGGTCACCGGGTCCTCGAGGCTCGCGAGCACCACGTACTCACCGGCGTACAGACCCTCTGTATCAAAACCCTCCTCAAGGAAGGTCCGGCTCTCCAGGACCTCGAAGGACTGCTGGTCGATCTCAGGAAGAGCGGCAACGAGGTGCCCGGCCGCGTCCTGGATCTCCCACCCGATTGCCGGCGTGCTCGCCACCGACCCCTGATTCGTGACATCCAGCACAACCCTCACGGCATCGCCGGGGAGATAGATCTCGCGGTCGGTCGCGACGTCAAGCTGGAACGCCGAATTTCGGACCTCGACGTCCAGCGGCCCCAGCACGCTGAAGTGCTCCTGCCCGGCACGGTCGAGGTACCGGATCCCGATCTCCTCGACCACCCGCCGGGTCTCGCCTGGCCGCGGGTCTTCCACAATCACCTCGAAATCGAGATCCTGAACCTGCCCGAAGCTGAATCCGTCCAGGGCCCACTGGACCTGCTGCAACCCGTTCATGTCCTCGATCCCCGCGGGCTCCACGATGAACCCGTCGGCCTTGAGCCGGATTCCGCCCGGGGCCAGATCCGCAGTGATGCGGACTTCCCGGTAGTCCGGCTGGGCCCCGATGGGTCTGCCGCCCACGATCACCCCGTCAAAGGCCAGACCGCTCTGGAAAAGGGTGTCGGACCAGTTGACCACGCCGTACTCCAGGACGTACTCGCCCGCGGCCGGAATCGCATACCGGGAATCCACCCAGTCCGTGTACCCGCAGCCGCTCGCGTAGCAGCGGCCGGAGTTCCCGCCGAGTGGCGACCAGCTTGGGCCGCCACCGATGATGTTCACGGTCTCCGGATCGATCTCCGCAGCGATCTCGGGCATGCCGAAACCGGGAACGATGTCGCCGCTGTAGCGGGTGCGCGCCGTGAACAGCAGTGCGACCGGCTCCAGGGAGGCGTCGAGCAGCCGCGCCCACGCATAGTCCGCGAACCCCGCGCCATCGGAGGTGATGTAGTTGAACTGGAACTCGAGCAGTTCGCCCGCCTCCGCCGTGAACGGCGCCGAGCGCAGACGGGAGCCGTTGGTGCCACCGACGCCCGGCAGACCCAGGGATCGCAAGGGACTTCCCGTGGTGGCCACCCATCCATACTGCTCGCCTCCCGCCGGGGCCAGGGTGACCACGCCCTCAGCGATTCCGGTGCCACAGGAACCCTCGCAGGTCCAGTCATCCGGGATCCCCGCATCAAAGGTTTCCGCCTGCGCTGCCGTTACCGGCAGCACGGCCAGCACGACCCACACGGCCCATCCGCCACGCATCCCTTTCATTGCTGATCCTCCATGCCTTCGATCATCAGCCTGATCCGGACCTCTGCATCCTCCAGCGGCAGGATCTGCTCCGGTTCCACACCGTGCGAGCCCCGTATCCGAATCTTCGGTGCGACCTCGATCCGGCCTGTGTGCAGTGCATCGACCGGCGCGCCCGACAGGTTTTCCACCTCTGCCCGATGGGTGCCGGCCTGTTCGAAATGGTGATCGAATGCCGCCAGGTCGAAGCTGAGGGCGGGGGCCGACGGCGGCAGTTCCAGGCGCACGGCCTGTTCGTGAATCGGCTCGCCCGCCGGGTCCCGCAGCGACAGCGAAAACTCCAGCACGGAGGTCACGTTGGAGCCGTTGCGCACCGCCGCCTTAAGGGATACCCCCACCGATTCGCCACGAACAAGTTCGCGCGGCTCGGGCACGATCCCCAGTGAGGCCACGTCCACGGTCTCCGTCACGGTGATGGTCGTCCCCGCCTCCGCAAAGAGTCTCGAGCCATCGGCGCTCCACGCCTGCGCACGCACCTGGTAACGTCCCGGCTCGAGATGCCGCGTGAACCATCCGAACTCCTGGAGCACGGACTCGCCCGGTGCCAGTGGAAAGGCGCCGGCACGATCCGCATCAGGCAGCGGAATGAGGAAGTCCTCGCGAAACGAACGGTCCAGCCCGGTCACGGTGGCCGAGAGAATCACCTTCCGCTCATCGTCCGCCTGGTTTTCCAGTGCCACGGTGAAACGGGCCTCCTCGAAGGCCCCGACGGTCTCCGCGTGGGGAATGACACCGGCGATACGGATCCCCTCCAAGCCGGTGCGCTCCAGCGCGAAGTCGAGACGAACACGTCCGGGTTGCTGAAGCGTGAGATCGCGGAACGCGCCCCGGTAGCCGGTTGCGGCCACCCGCACCTCGAAGGACAGGGCCTCGATGTCTCCGACCTCGTAATGACCCTGACCATCGGTTTCGACCGCCTCGTCGCCCACATGCACCCGGGCCCCCTTCAACGGGTTTCCCGTGTACGCGTCCACCACCTGGCCGTGGACTACGGTGCCAGCGGACTCCTCTGGCTGCAATGGCAGGTCACCGAGGTCGATCCGTGCACCGGGCGTCGCAAGGAGGCTTGTCGTTGCCGTCCGGTAGGACGCGTGCACCACCTCGAGTTGAATCTCCCCTGCCGCCAGCCCGGCAAGAACAAAGACGCCTCCGGCATCGGAGACCGCGATCGCATCCGTGTCGGCCACCCGGACCGCAGCCCCCGGCACCGGCTCCAGGGTATTCACATCGCGCAAGCGCCCGACCACCTCGACCGGCGCATCAGGCTCGTAGACTTCGTCCAGGCCCAGAGCCGGCGAGAAGACCAGCCGCTCGCCCGGCTGGACAACGGCCGTCGCCCGGGTCTCGTGGTAACCGGGCGCCGTGACCGACAGCTGCACTTCGCCAGCCGGGACGGATAGCACATAGCTGCCATCGACCGTGGTTGTGGACCGAACCCCCTCATCCCCGGTCACCGCGATCTCGGCGGCCAGTCCCTCACCGGTCTCCGCGTCTGTAACCGTCCCGGCGATCAGTGCCGTGTCCGGCTCGAGCGCGATGCTCACCAAACCCATGTCCAGAAGCGCACCGGGTGCCAGCTCCACCTCCCGGCTCAGGGTCTGGAAACCGGGCGCCGAGATCTGCAGCGTGTATGGTCCCGGGTCGAGTTCGCCAAGCAGGAAGCGCCCATCCAAATCGGAGTCGGCGGCCCCACCGTCGGCAACACCGGCCAGGAGCACAGACGCACCCGCGACCGGTCTCCCCTGCACCGCATCGACGATTTGCCCGCCGACTGCAGCCGACCCGGGATCCGGCAGTCGGCCGCCGGCCTCCGCCATCTGCAATGCGCGCAGCGCGAGCGCTGTGGCGTAGACGCTTCCGTTCCAGGAGCCGTCAGCCGCCTGGACGGACCGCAATGCATCCACGGATTCCTGGTAGGGGGCGGGATCAAGGGTCGACGGGATCAGCGCCAGCAGGGCCTGCGCCTGCTGCCACGAGTCGTCCGGACCCGTCCGTTCCAGCTCCGACCAGAGAAAATCGGTCGCGGCCCCGAGCGGCTCTGCGAGACCGTGCTCGAACTGGTAACGCTGCAGCACAGCCGCCGCGCGAGCGGTCAGGTACAGGGAAACGGGGCTTGCAGGGTTGGGCGCAAGGCCGCCCTGCTCCCCCTGATGGTCCAGAAGGAACGCGATCGCCGACTGCAGGACGTGGTGATCCTGCTCACCGGCGGCCGTAAGTGCCTCGAGCGAATCCACGGTGTCGAGCACGCTGCTGTGATCGCCCGGCTCGGCGGCGAAGCCCCCGTCGGGGTTTTGCCGCAGCAGCAGTTCCGCGAGAAGATCCTCCCCGGCCTCCCCCGCGAGTCCGGCGGCAAGCAGCCGCCGTGGCAGCCATGGGATTGCGGACCGGAACCGGGAATCGATGAACGCCAGGGCCCCCAGCCACTGCGACGACCCGGCGTGCGCGAGCTGAAGCGCACGAGCTGCCTCGAAGGTCGCGTGGTGGGGTGTGGTTACGTCGTCCTCGGACGAGATGCGCCCGTCGGCCTGTTGCCTCTCAAGGAGCCACTCAGTACCGAGATCCGCCTCCTGCGCCGAGACCGAGAAGTCGGTAACAGCGAGGCAGGCCGCCATCGCCAGAAGAAAGAGCCAGCGGCACATCCCGTGCCGGTTTCCATACGGAGCATCCATGCCCGAGTCCCTTGCTGTCGTCCTGAGGCTCATTTTCTAGCACAGGGGAAGGCTGCCGAGCAAGCCCGAATCCGCTGCCGTTCAATGCGCGCGCTCGGGAAGACGAACCCGGAGGGTGGCAATGAAGGCGGCGAGGAACAGTAAGAGGCAGAACAGGATCGCGTTGGCCAGACCCAGCCAGAGTTGCAGTAGGCCGATGCCCATCAGGCCGAAGATTGCCGCGGCCTTGGTGGTCAGCCCCCAGAAGCCGAACCAGCGACCGGCCTCATTTGCCGGCACCATCAGCGCCACCAGCACGCGTCCCGCCGACTGAGCCGAGCCCAGGCACAGCCCCGCCATGGCTCCGACGAACAGAAAGACCTGCTGGGGTTCAACCGGACGCTGCAGCCAGCCAGTCAACTGCTCCGACAGCCAGGGCGTCAGAAACAGGCCCAGTACCGCCACCGCCCAACAGAGGAGCGTGAACCGGAAGATGCGCACCGGCCCGAGGTGATCCTGCAGCCACCCGAAGCCCAGCGCTCCAATGGCCGCGGTCACCTGCGTCACGATGAACATGGCAACACGGGTCGATTCGTCCCAGCGAATGACCTGCGAACCGTAGATGAAGGTGAAGGAGATCACGATGTAGATCCCGGACATCAGGAAGAACACGGAGACAAAAAGATCCCGCAGGCCGGGACGGTGTTGGAGCGTAACCAGGCTTCGGCCCACGCGGCGTAGCCCCATGCTCAGCTGGAGGCGGCCCTGCACCACGCGTCGGGGTCCTCGTTCGCGGAGCAGGATGAAGGTCGGAAGCGCGGCCACCAGAAAGAATGCCGCGGCCAACGGCCCGACCCACCGGATCCGTTCGAAATTGTCGGCCGACACGTCTCCCAGCAGGGCGAGTGCAAAGGCCGTCGCAACCAGCCCGCCCACATAGCCCAGCGCCCACCCGAGTCCCGAGATCCAACCCAGGTGTCCAGGGGGTCCGAGGTCAGGCAGAAAACTCGCGATGAAGGACTCGCCGAGCGCGTATCCGAAATTGGAGATCACGATCAGCACCATGCCGAGCATGATCAGGCCAGGCTCGACAAGGTACAGCGCCGCCGTCGTCAACACGGTTAACAGCCAGGACGCAAGCAGGAAACGCTTGCGGGAGCGGGTCGCGTCCATCACCGAACCCGCCACCGGAGCCGCGACCAGGACCATCAGATAGCTGACCGCAAGGGCCACGCTCCACAGCAGATTGCCGAGCCGATAGTCCGGAGCGTCGCCGACGATGACCCGTGTGAACAGGTCGCCGAAGATGACGGTGATGATCAGGAGCGTGTAGGCCTGATTGGCGAAGTCGAACATGGCCCAGCCGAAGACCTCGCGCTTGCGCACCTGCTTGACGACGGTAATGGTTCGCTCCCGATTCCGGTCACTCGGCCCCTACGCCCCGAAAGGGCACGGGAATGTCTCCTGCCCCTCTCAGCGCTTCCATACCGTTGGCGGGGATTCCGGAGATGCTGTCCCATTCGCGCCGCAATTGCGAGCCGGGCGGCTCATGGACTCGCCGTCGAGTGGCAGGAGGTGCCGTAGCGAAAACGCTGGTGGGGTTACCCTGCATGCGTGGTATTCCGCCAACGGCGCCGGAGCGAGTCTGACGGATGAGCCATAATTCGTACAGGTCGCGCACTCGCCCCACATCCATGCGCGCAATACGCCGGAAACAGCCCCCAGCGTCACTGGCAAATCCATGGAATCACAGAGCTTCGAGCTGTTAGGTTCATCCCATCTCACCACTCTGATCATCATCGCAGCAGTGGCGATCGTGCTGCCGCTTGCGGTACGTCGCCTGGCACCGCATCAGGCCGGGCCCTTCGCCTATCTGTTGGCCTCCCTGCTCCTGGGTCAGGAAGCCGTCGACCTGTGGAGACAGGTTGACGCGGGCAACCTTTCTCCCGCCGCGTTGCTGCCACTGCATCTGTGCACCCTGGCGGTCTATTTGACGGCCTGGACGCTGATCACGCGCAGCTATCGCACCTACGAGGTCGCCTATTTCTGGGGTTTGGGTGGCACCATACAGGCCTTGCTAACGCCGGATCTCACGGCCCGTTTTCCGGATCCGGCCTACCTGCTCTTCTTCGCCGGTCACGGCCTGGTCATCATCGGAGTGATGCATCTCACGATCACCTTCCGACTGCGACCTCATGCGGTCTCTATCCCCCGCGTCGCCGCGATCACCGCAGCTCTTGCGGGGATCGTCTTCGTCATCAACCTCTGGCTGGATACCAATTTTCTCTACCTCATGGCCAAGCCCGCACAACCGTCACTCCTGGATTGGTTTGGACCCTGGCCCTGGTACCTGATCGGGTTGGTGATCGTCGGCCTTACGTCGCTGTTCGTCTGGTATCTGCCCTTTCTCTTCCTCGATCTTTGGCGGCAACGACGTCGCAGGCATGCTGACGCTGCGTGACGACTGGCAAGGATGAGGCCGCGAAACGGCCCGCCACAGCGACGCTGTTTGTGGGTTCCCGGGGACAAGACACCGATGATACGGCCCCGGACCCGCGCGGCCTGCAGGCACTCACGCTGGTCCGCGTTTGGCCTCCCCGACCTCACCCGCGTCCGCTTCGACCAGAGCCCGGTACCCGCGCCACATCGCGAAGCCAAGCCAGGGAAAAACGACGATGAGAGGGATCAAGGCGATCAGGACCGAAAGGCCAAACAGGACAGTAATCAACCCGCCCCATATCAACATCGGGCCGCGATTGTGGTAAAACGCCTCCAGGCTGATCCTGATGGCATCGATCAAGCTCACGCGTCGGTCCAGCATCGCGGGCACGGTGACTACGCCAACGGCAAACGAGACGATGGCCAACACGGCGCCGGCTACAACGAGCCCGATCAGGGAGAAGATTCCCGACGGGCTAGAGATCATGACCCCGAGCAGTTCGCCCAGGTTCGCGGGGATTCCCAGGTTCCCGACGTTCATAACGCCGATCCACAGCGTCATGAACCCGGCCCAAACGACGAAGAGTCCCGCAAGTAAAAGGGCGAACACCACTAGTGATCCACCGAGCGCCGGTATCGCGCCGAGGCATTGTCCGATCCCCAAACCCTCCCGATCTCCCTGCTCCAACCGGCGGGCGAGCTCATTGACACCGACGGCCAGGGCCGGCCCGACCAGCAGGAACCCGGATATCGCCATTGCCAACCACAGCTGGTCCCACGTGAGCCACAGTATTAGCCATCCGACGGCCGTCACAACCAGACCGTGCAGCAAGGATACCGGTGCCTGCCAGATATCCCCCCAGCCGGCTACGAGCCACTGCAAGGGATCCCGAGGGGAGATGTCCCGGACGGGTGGAATTCCTCTGTCCAGGTTCTGGCCTGGCTGAATTTCCTCCAGGTCCCCTGCATAACGGCGCCGTGACGCATTGTCTGCCATCAAATCCCCTCTTGCGCCTCGGCGCTCATGACATATCCCGGACGTGTAACCTAGCAGATGTCCTGGCAATTTTCCTGCCATATCCTTGGAACGCTGGTCCATTGCGAGGATCACCCGGCGTCGTGCCTCAGTCGGTGGTCCCGCCTGCGATGGAGCGTCCGACCGGGCAGTAGCATGTGGATACCGAAACCTCCCTCCGACTCCGAGTTGAGGGCCCTTATTCACGCCTAGCCCTAAAGACTCTGCCCGGCCACGGCCACCCGCGGGCCCGCCGCGTCTCGGGCGTCGTACCGTTCTGCCGTCCGGCACTCTACTATGGAGTACCCCGAAAAACTATGCGTGACATGTACAGTTCCTATACATTTGCTGTATAAGGCAGGCTCGATTCCCGACCTCGGCAAAGGAAACAGGCTATGGATCTCGAAACTCTGACTCTCGGGCAGTACAACTTCACCCAAAATGCTTTTTCATTCGGTCTCGCAGTCATGGCCGCTGCGACCCTCTTCTTCTGGTTCATGCGGA
>JAGTVE010000246.1 GCA_018224485.1 Thioalkalivibrio sp.
GATCGGGCAGCTCGGAGAGATCGCTGATCACCGGCACCTCCGGCGGCCGCTCGGCGGGCGCATCGTGGTCATCGCGCTGCAGGTGCACCGCTGCCAGGCCCGCGGCGCGCGCTCCCTCTGCATCCTCAGCCCAGGAGTCGCCGACGTGTACGGCCTGCACGGGTCGCACACCGAAGCGCCGGATCGCGGATTGAAAGATCTCCGCATCCGGCTTCGCTACGCCCGCCTCGGCCGCGATCAGGACCGCATCGACTGCCGGCAGCAGATCGAGGCCCGCGCACACGGCGGTGAGGCGGGCGTCGAAATTGGAGACGATCGCCAGCCTGAGGTCCGCGCGACGCAGCGCTGCTAGGGCCTCCGGCACCTCCGGGTATACCCGCCAGACCGCCGCGTCGGCGAACCGCGCATACACGTCGTCGAAGAAGGCCTCGAAGTCCATCGGACCGAGCCCCGCGAACACGCGCTGCACCAGAATCCGCCACCACTCCCGATCGACGCGGTCATTGCATGCACGGTCTCCGGGCCGGTACGCAGGTCGCGGCATCGCCCCGAACTCCCCGTGGAAACGCCGTTCCAGCAGGTCGGCCAGACCCTCGGGGGCAGGAAGGCCATGGACCCGCGCCCGTTCCGCATACACCTCACCAAGCGAGCCGCGCAGCTGAAACAGCGTGCCGAATGCGTCCAGGCACACGAGGTCGATGCCGTCGATCAGGGGTGGTTGCGGATACCGGTGAGGTGCGGGCAAAGCGTTTCGGGCAGCAGGGGGTCGAGGCCGCGGGGATCGGTCAGTCGCGGTTGGGGTCGCGCCGCCGCCCGGGCGGGGCCTCGCGGCGGGAGCCGTCCTTTTCGCGCAGTACCCGCGCGGTGTTCTTGGCCGGGTCGCTGAACACGAAGCGTCCGGCCAGCACGCAACCCTTCATGCCCGGTTCGCAGGGCCGACCCAGCACCCGCTGGCACTCGCCCTTCACCTCGTGAGGACAACCCCAACCGCCCATGCTTCACCCGACGTCGTGTATCCGGTTCCTAATTTACCACGGGGCCGGAGCTGGATGGCCCCGGGGATCGGCCTCGTGCAGGGTTCGCCCCGGCCCCCCGTAGGAGCGAGCCTGCTCGCGAACGCGCCGCAGGCGCGGCAGATGCCGGGGCCAGTCCAGCGCCCATTCGCGTGCGAGGCACGCTCCCACACGGCCACCCTGGCGTGGGAAACGCCCCCTCACGGCGATCGGGGGCGTCAGGCCTCGGGACGCATGTGCGGAAACAGCAACACATCGCGGATCGATGCGGAATCGGTCAGCAGCATCACCAGGCGATCGATGCCGATGCCCTCTCCGGCCGTCGGGGGCAGACCGTATTCCAGGGCACGGATGTAATCCGCGTCATAGTGCATGGCCTCGAGGTCTCCCGCCTCCTTCTCCCGCGCCTGGGACCGGAACCGTTCGGCCTGGTCCTCGGGGTCGTTGAGCTCGGAGAATCCGTTCGCGATCTCGCGGCCGCCGACGAAGAACTCGAAACGGTCGGTGACAAAGGGGTCCGCGTCGCTGCGGCGGGCCAGCGGCGAGACCTCGGTGGGGTAGGCGGTGATGAAGGTGGGATCCAGAAGATTCGGTTCGACCGTCTTCTCGAAGACCTCGATCCACAGCTTGCCCAGACCGTATTCGGGCTTCAGCGGAATCCCGAGGTCCCGGCAATGGGCCCGCATCCGCTCCGCATCGTCGAGGTCCGCGTCCCCGATCCCGGGGTTGAAGGCGACAATGGACTCGCGCACCGTCAGTCGCGCGAACGGCGGTGCAACGTCGTGACGCTGCCCCTGGTACTCGATCACGGTCGTGCCAAGCACCTCCCGGCACAGCCCCCGCACCAGTTCCTCGGTACGATCCATCAACTCGTGATGGGTCACGAAGGCCTCGTAGAACTCCAGCATCGTGAACTCGGGGTTGTGCCGCGTGGACAGCCCCTCATTGCGGAAGTTGCGGTTGATCTCGAAGACCTTCTCGAAGCCGCCGACCACCAGCCGCTTCAGGAACAGCTCCGGGGCGATGCGCAGATACAGGTCCATGCCCAGCGCGTTGTGATGGGTCACGAAGGGCCGTGCCGTCGCACCGCCGGGGATGGTCTGCATCATCGGGGTCTCGACCTCGAGGAAACCGGCCCGCGTGAAGTAACGACGGATGTATTCGATGATCTGCGTTCGCTTGCGAAACAGGTCCCGCGTCTCGATCGACGTGATCAGATCGGCATATCGCTGCCGGTAGCGGGTCTCGAGATCGGAAAGACCATGGAACTTCTCGGGCAATGGCCGCAGGCTCTTGGTCAGCAATCGCAGTTCCGTCGCCTTTACCGACAACTCGCCGGTGCGGGTCCTGAACAGGGTGCCCCGCACGCCCAGCACGTCGCCGAGATCCCACTGCTTGAAGGCCGCGTAGACGCCCTCCGGCAGGCCGTCGCGCTGCACGAACAGCTGGATGTCCCCGGACATGTCGCGCAGGGTCGCAAAACTCGCCTTGCCCATTACCCGCTTGCCGAGCATCCGGCCGCCGACCGCCACCTCGATGCCCGACGCCTCCAGCGCCTCCGAATCGGTCCCGTCGTGCCGGACATGCAGGTCGGCGGCCAGGCTGTCGCGGCGGAAGTCGTTCGGGAACGCGAGGCCGTCGTCGCGCAGGGCCGCGAGCTTCTCGCGCCGTTGCGCGACCAGGCGGTTCTCGTCGGGATCCTGTGCATCCATCCGTCTCACAACCCGCTCTTGAGGCTGGCCTCGATGAACGGATCGAGATCGCCATCCAGCACAGCCTGTGTATTGCCGACCTCAACACCCGTCCGCAGATCCTTGATCCGCGACTGATCCAGCACGTAGGAGCGGATCTGGCTTCCCCAGCCGATGTCGGACTTCGCGTCCTCCTCCGCCTGTTTCTCCGCGCTGCGCTTCTGCATCTCCATCTCGTAGAGCTTCGCCTTCAGCTGTTTCATCGCCGTGTCCCGGTTCTTATGCTGGGAGCGGTCGTTCTGACAGGCCACCACGATCCCCGAGGGGTTGTGGGTGATCCGGATCGCCGACTCCGTCCGGTTCACGTGCTGCCCCCCTGCGCCACTGGCCCGGTAGGTGTCCACGCGCAGGTCGGCGGGGTTGATCTCGATCTCGAAGGAATCGTCGATCTCGGGGGAGGCGAAGACTGCGGCGAAGGAGGTGTGGCGCCGGTTCCCGGAGTCGAACGGGGACTTCCTGACGAGCCGGTGCACGCCGGTCTCGCTGCGCAGCCAGCCGAAGGCGTACTCGCCCTCGAACCGCACCGTCGCGCTCTTGATGCCCGCGACATCGCCCTCGGAGAGTTCGATGATCTCGGTGCTGAAGCCCCGACGCTCGCCCCAGCGGAGGTACATGCGCAGCAGCATGTTCGCCCAATCCTGCGCCTCGGTACCCCCGGATCCGGCCTGGATGTCCAGGTAGGCATTCGCCGCATCCATCTCGCCGGAGAACATCCGACGGAACTCGAGGCCCTCGACCCGCCGATTGATCTTCGCGAGATCGGACTCGATCGCCGAGACCGTCTCGGCATCCTCGTCCGCCTCGGCGAGCTCGAGCAGGTCCTTGCTGTCTTCCAGTTGCCCTTCGATCTCCCGGATGTCGAGGACTATCGCCTCCAGCTGAGCACGCTCGCGTCCGAGCGCCTGCGCCCGGTCCGGTTCGTTCCATACATCGGGCGACTCGAGTTCGCGCATGACCTCCTCAAGCCGCTCTTCCCGCTCGGCGAAGTCAAAGATACCCCCTAAGGCCTTCCAGGCGGCCTTGCAGGTCAGCGATGTTGGCGTAATACGCGTTCAGTTCCATGGGAGATGCTTCCGTCCAGAAAAGCCGCTTATTATAGCAAGACATCGCCCCGCGCGGACTAGTGTGACAGTCACGCACTCTCCCCTCTCCCGCTTGCGGACAAATCCGCCGGGAGCGGATTTCGAACCGCCGCAGGCGGGCCCGAAGGGCGGAGGGCAGGATGCCCGGAGTAACGGGGCCGGGGGTGAGGGCCGGGGCCGGCGCCGCACCCCCACCCCTCCCCCGCAAGCGGGGGAGGGGGAATTTCATCGTCGGGGGTGGCGCGGTGCCATGAGAGTTAGCCTCGGGCTCCCGGTGCAGTGGCTGCCAGGGTCTTCTGCCGCCGCCAGAAGCGGCGCCAGTCACTGTGCCGCAGCCGCAGGACGGCGGTGCCCGGGTCGTGCAGCCGCAACTCGTCGGCTCCGCCCGCGCGCAGACGGGTCAGGCGTGGGGCCAGGAGATCTCCGGATAGTGACGCGAGCATCTGATCCCGACGCCCGGAGTGCTCTCCACGCTGGAACGCGTCCAGCACCGTGAGGTCCGCCTCGCGGTCCAGCGGGTCGGCCGACCACGCCACCCCGGCAGCCTCGGCCAGCCAGGCGGCGATCGCCCCGCCCCCGGCAATGCCGCGTACCGCTGGTGTAGCGTCGGGAGTACCCGGCGACCAGAACCAGAGCCCATGTACCGGAGCACGCCCCCTGCTCGCACGCTCCTCGTTCACCGGATGGTTGAACCACGCCATCTGCACCGAGGTTCCCAGCACCTGCAGGCGCTGGGCGGCCGCGCTCTCCAGGCGCGGGGTGCGGATCGGCCGGCCAAGCGCGGCCGAGGGCGGTGGCATGTTCCAGTCACCCTCCGCATCAAGTTCCAGCTCGAACAGTGCGGGCGAGGTCTCGCGAAGTGCGGCGGACGCCACCTCGAGCTCAGGAAGAATCGACTGCACGAGCGCCGCAGTATCCTCGGGGCCCAGATCCTCGACCGCCTGCGCCACGGCGTCGGTCATGCCGGCGGTCAGCGAGACCGGTACCCCGAGCCAGCGTCGTCGACCCGAGACAGAGGGCCTGAAGCCCAGCCTGAAGGCGGCCGCGTCCTCCCAGCCGATGGCCGGGCTCGGTGCCACCTCCCCGCGTCCGAGCATCTTCGCCAGCAGCGCGGGCGTCCCCGGGTCGGGCACCTCGCCCGGCCGGGGCCAGAGACCGGGTATCAGCACTTCCATCAGTCTGGTCACCTTCCGGATGAATCGGCGCGCTCGTGGTCCGCCCCCTCGCCACCCTCGTCGACGTAGGGAAAGCGGACGTGACCATAGCGCAGCACGAGAACCGCCAGCGTGATGAGCAGGATGCCGACGGCGGCCCCCATCAGCTGCCAGAACTCCATGGCCTTCATGTCGATGATGATGTAGCGGGCAAGTGCGACGATCGCAATGTACAGCGGCAGGCGGACCGGCAGGCGTCCGGACTTGTAGTAGATGCCAACCATCGCCAGCACCTCGAGGAAGATGAACAGCAGCAGCAGGTCCGCCAGTGTCACCTCCAGGTTCCTAACCATCAGCACGATCTCCTGGAGGATGGCGACCACGGTCGCCACCGCAATCACGGCCAGCACCGCAATCTCGGTCCCCTGCAATGCCCGCCGGGTCAGCTTGTCCAGATCCATACAATCCCCAGTGTTGTCGGCCGCACCCCGCGCGGTGTCCCCGATGTCCCCTCCCGAAACGGCAAGCGGCGGGATCGGACACGCTCCGGGCGCTGTTTGTCAGTGTACCGGAGGTTCAATATCCCGGCCGTCATCTGCAGAACGCGCAGATCTCCACGAGCGTGCATCC
>JAGTVE010000247.1 GCA_018224485.1 Thioalkalivibrio sp.
CACTCGCCGCCAGGAGCAAGCTCCCGCGCTGCCGTTCGACTTGCATGTGTTAGGCATGCCGCCAGCGTTCAATCTGAGCCAGGATCAAACTCTTCAGTTTAAAGCTATTTACGGATAGCTCCGTAATACCTTTTCGAAGAGCGACCCAACCCCGGAATGAAATCTGAGGTTTGGTTGCTTACTTCGCATTTCGATTTGGCGTTACCCAACCGTTTGCGACGCAAGCATCCGCACAAACTACTTGATTCACTTGTTCTTAAAGAGCGCTGCTGAGTGCTTCTCAGCAAGGCCGCCTATTATGCGGCTGGGCCAGCCTGATGTCAAGATCGGACAGGGCCCGTCTCCGTGATGACTGGCGGACCCAAAGGTCTACCTTGTTATCTGGAGCGAGCCGCTTACGATGCCTGGCTACCCTCCGGATGTCAACCTCCGGATCCCCTCGCGATGCCATGCTGCAGCTCCGTTCGGGGCTCCGCCGGGGCTCAGCCCCGTCAGAGAGCGCGCATTATAGAGCGGCATACGGGTGGGTCAATAGGCCCCCGGGAAATATTTTCAAGATGGCCAGCGGCACCGTGAGAGGCCAGCCCCCAGGGCGACCCAATCCCCAGGCGCCGGACCGCCGCGAGGGCTCGCCCCCCCGCGGACCACAGCACCCGTGTGGGAGCGTGCCTCGCACGCGAATGGGCATCGGACTGGGCACCCAGCGTCTGCCGCGGCCGTGTGGGAGCGTGCCTCGCACGCGAATGGGCACCGGACTCGGCACCCAGCGTCTGGCGCGCCCGAGGCGCCTTCGCGAGCAGGCGCACCTCCCACGGGGACCAGGCCCAGCACCGTGGGAGGCCAGCCCCCTGGGCGACACCGCGCCGACCACATCCCCCACCCCCCCAAAGCGTCAGATCACGACGACCCGCGCGACCCGCCGCTTGCCGACCTGCACCACATGCCGGGACCCCGGCGCGAAGCGGAGCTCGACATCCTCCACACGCTCCCCGTCGAGCCGGACCGCGCCCTGCCGAAGCATGCTGCGGGCCTCGCTAGTGGAGCCCACCAGCCCCGCCTCTTTCAGCAGGTTGGGCAGCGGCAGCCCGTCTGCCGAGGCGCGCACCGTCACTTCGGGAAGGTCGTCAGGAAGCTGATGACGCTGAAAGCGCGCCTCGAAGTTCTGCCGCGCCCGCTCTCCGGCCCCGGCACCGTGGAACCGGGCCACCAGTTCCTCCGCAAGCTCGAACTTGACGTCGCGGGGATTGCGCTCGCCCGATTCCGCGCCCGCCCGCAGACCCGCAATGTCGGCCAACGGCCGCCAGCTCAGCAACTCGTAGTAACGCCACATCAGCACATCGGAGATCGACATCACCTTGCCGAACATGTCGTCCGGGGCGTCCCGCACCCCGATGTAGTTGCCGAGCGACTTGCTCATCTTCTGGACCCCGTCGAGTCCCTCCAGGATGGGCATGGTCAGGATGACCTGCGGAGGCTGCCCGTACTGCTTCTGCAGCTCCCGACCCACCAGCAGGTTGAACTTCTGGTCGGTTCCGCCCAGCTCGACGTCCGACTTCAGCACCACCGAGTCGTGGCCCTGGATCAGCGGGTAGAGGAACTCGTGTATTGCGATCGGCTGACGACTGCTGTAGCGCTTGTTGAAGTCCTCGCGCTCCAGCATCCGAGCGACCGTGTGCCGAGCGGCAAGCTGCACCATCCCGGCCGCGCCGAGCTCGTCGGTCCAGCTGGAATTGAACACCACCTCGGTCGCCTTCGGATCCAGGATCCGGAACACCTGCTCGCGGTAGGTCGCGGCGTTGGCCTGGATGTCCTCCTCGGTCAGCGGCGGACGGGTGACGGTCTTGCCGGTCGGATCCCCGATGCGGCCGGTAAAGTCCCCGATGATGAAGATCACGTGGTGGCCCAGGTCCTGGAACTGCCTCATCTTGTTCAGCAGCACCGTGTGGCCAAGATGCAGATCCGGCGCGGTGGGGTCGAAACCCGCCTTGATCCGCAGCGGCAGGCCCTGTTGCAGCCGCACTCTCAGTTCGTCCTCGAGCAGGATCTCGTCGGCACCACGGCGAAGGATCGCCAGCTGTTCTTCCAGTTCCATTCGATAATCCCGTTAGAAACCTGATATCATTGAAAATGTCGGCCGCCTAAACCGTGCTGCCGATGTGGGTTGGCTACGCCTTTCCACGTAGTGAACGCCCAGGCCGTGTCCGAGGGGGAGGACCCGCTGTGCAAAGAGAACGCCGTATCTTCCTGGAAACGAGTGCCACGCACTTGAACTTCAAGGAACCGCGCCGCAGACGCTGGCCATTGCTGATCGCCATTCTCCTGTTCGGCGCCCTCGGTCTGGGGTTCGCGGCCTACATGGAGCAACCGGGGCCCACGGACTTTGGCGCCTCGGTGGCGCCGGCAGATGATACCGCCCACCCGGCCAGCGAGCGAACCAGCATCGAGATCACGGGGCTCGGGAGCGGACCCGCGACCGCCGAACGTACCGCGAAGGAATGGCTGCAGGTCGCGGCCGCAGAGATCCCCGCGGTGCAGGACGGTGGGCATCGCCTCTCGGACGCCGCGGCGACGATGCTGCAGGAAGACTCCGCACTGGAGGAGCCAGGGCTGCCGCTCGCCAGCCCTGGCGACGGTGGGCCGCGCGACGAGGGTCTCGAGTGGGCAGAGCACGAGGTGGTCTCCGGCGACAGCCTGTCGCGCATCTTCAGCCAGCTCGAGATCTCCGGACAGCTGCAGGAGATCCTCGCGCTCGGGGACCAGGCCCGGGACCTCCAGCAGATCTTTCCCGGCGAACGCATGCACGCCGGCACCCGCGACGGGCAGCTTGAAAAGCTGATCTACGAACCCCGGGGCGGCGATCACTACCTGAAGGTCACGCGCGATCCCGCGACGGGCGGGTACATTGCCGAGCGGCAGGAACACCAGCTGGAGACGCAACGCCGTGTCGTGCATGCCGAGATCCAGCACTCGTTGTTCATCGATGGCTCGCGCGCGGGCCTCTCCGACGCAACGCTGATCCAGATCGCCGAGATCTTCGGCTGGGATGTCGATTTCGCCTGGGACATCCGGGACGGCGACCGGATGATCGTCATCTACGACCGCATCCTGAAGGACGGCAAACACCTCCGCGACGGACCGGTGCTCGCGGCCGAATTCCACAACCGCGGGCGCATCCTCCAGGCACTGCACTTCGAGCCGGATGAAGCGAGCGCCGACTACTTTGCGCCGGATGGGAAGAGCATGCGCCAGGCCTTCCTCCGGACGCCCGTGGATGTGGGCCGGATCAGCTCGCACTTCGGTCCACGCAAGCACCCGATCCTGGGCTACACGCGCCAGCATCAGGGAGTGGATTACGCGGCGCCCACCGGCACGCCGATCCGGGCGGCCGGCAACGGCCGGATCGTCCATCGCGGCACCCGGGGCGGTTACGGCAAGACCGTTGTCATCGATCACGGCAACAACTACAGAACCCTGTATGCGCACCTTAACGCCTACCGCCGAGGCCAGTCCGTGGGCTCCCGCGTGAGTCAGGGAGAGATCATCGGCCACGTCGGCATGACAGGCACGGCGACTGGCCCGCATCTGCACTACGAATTCCACGTGCGTGGCAAACCGGCGAACCCGATCACGGTCGACATCCCCCGGGCGGAATCGCTGCCGGACGCGCAGATGGAGGCCTTCCGCAGGGAGACCGCACCGCTGCTCGCGACCATCGAGGCCATACGGGATACCCAGCTGGCGGAGGGTGTCACCGGCACGGACCCCCGCTAGTGCCCGCGGAGATCTACCTCGGGCTCATCTCCGGCACCAGCAGGGATGGCGTCGAGGCGGTCCTGGCCTGGCCGGAGGGCCCGCTCGGCTGGGAGGTCATCGCGCATCGCCGGCACCCCTACCCCGCCGCCATTGCGGAACGGCTGGGGGAGATCATCGTGGCCGAGCAGGGCCGGCTCCAGGACCTGGGACAGCTGGACGCATCGGTCGGCGAGGTCTTCGCGGATGCGGCGCTCGGGCTGCTGGATCAGGCGGGGCTGACGCCCGATGCCGTGCGTGCCATCGGCAGCCACGGCCAGACGCTCTATCACGCCCCCCTCGCCTCTCCCGCGTTCACCTGGCAGATCGGCGATCCCTTCCGCATCGCCGAGCGCACTGGCATCGACACCGTCGCCCTGTTCCGCCAGCGCGACATGGCGGCCGGAGGCGAAGGCGCCCCGCTGGCATGCGCACTGCACGCCGCGTGTTTCGCCGCCCCGGACATCAGCCGGGCCGTGGTCAACATCGGCGGAATCAGCAACATCACCTGGCTCAGGCCCGGTCAGCCGGTATCCGGGTACGACTGCGGTCCCGGGAACACATTGATGGACGCGTGGATCCGCGAACTGACGGGGCGGCCCTTCGACGCCAACGGAGACTGGGCGGCCCAGGGCACGGTGCGTTACGGGCTCCTGGACGCCCTGCGCGCCGACCCGTTCCTCGCACTGGAACCGCCGAAGACGACCGGTCCCGAGTACTTCTCGCTCGGGTGGCTCGAGGACCGCCTCGCCACGATCGGCGACATCGGACAGGATGTGGATGTGCAGGCCACACTCACTGAGTTCACCGCGGGCATCATCGCCGACGCGGTGCTCCGCGAGCGGCGCACCGGGGAACCGTGCGAGGTCCTGGTCTGCGGGGGTGGTGTGCATAACCTCGAGCTGATGCGCCGCCTGCGCGAGCGGCTCGGCGATATCCCGGTCGCGGAGACCGGAAGCCTCGGCCTTCCCGCGGAGCAGGTCGAGGCGGCCGCCTTCGCCTGGCTGGCCCGGCAAACCATCGCGGATCGCGCCGGGAACATACCGGATGTGACGGGGGCGACCGGACCTCGCATCCTCGGCTGCGTGATTCCGGGGGCGGTGCCGGGGAGCTGAACTTCGCGGCTGGTCTCAGGCCCGGCCCTCACCCCCGGCCCCTCATCCTTGGCCCTCACCGCCGGCCCCTCTCCCGCGAGCGGGAGAGGGGAGGAAACCCCCTCCCCCGCTCGCGGGGCCAGATCCGCCGGGAGCGGATTTCGAACCGCCGGAGGCGGGCCCGAAGGTCGGGGGGGCAGGATGCCCGTAGTATCGGCTGGGGAGGGGGGCCACATGCAGAAGGCCCGGCGCCATTCAGCCGCCAGGCCTTGGTGGAGGGCTCCGGGAAGTACCCGCAGCCGCGCGATCAGGTGGAGAAGCTGGACCCGCAGCCGCAGGTCGTGGTCGCATTCGGATTGCGGATCACGAACTGGGCACCCTCGAGGCCCTCGCTGTAATCGATCTCGGCACCGGCAAGGTACTGGAAACTCATCGGGTCGATCAGCAGCGTCACGCCGCCATTCTCGACCACGGTATCCCCTTCTCCGATGGTCTCGTCGAAGGTGAATCCGTACTGGAACCCGGAACAGCCGCCGCCACTGACGAAGACGCGGAGCTTCAGGTCGTTGTTGTTCTCCTCTTCGATCAGGCTCTTCACCTTGGTCGCGGCCGCGTCGGTGAAGATCAGCGGGCTCGGCATCTCCATTTCGGCATCGGAAGCTGCAGTCATCGTTTCAGCCATGATCCAATCTCTCTGGTGTACATCGAAGGCATACGCTATGAAGCCCCACGGCAAGAGTCAAGAATGCCCCGATCCGCGGGGGTGATGATCCATCCCGTTCAGGGGAATACGGGCACGAGGTCCAGCCCCAGGTCCTCGGGAAGATCGAACATCAGGTTCATGCCCTGCACCGCCTGGCCCGAGGCCCCCTTGACCAGGTTGTCGATCACGGACAGCACCACCACCCGCCCCGATTCCACCGGCCGGAAGACAGCGATACGGCAGAGATTCGTGCCGCGCACGCTGGACGTCTGCGGGTGGCCACCCGGCGGCAGCAGATCGACGAAGGGCTCGTTCCGGTAGAAGTCCTCGAACAGGCGCTGGAAGTCCACCTGTTCGTCCAGAGGTCGCGCGTAGATCGTCGCGTGGATACCGCGGATCATTGGCACCAGGTGCGGCTGGAACACGAGGCCCACGGGGCCGCCCGCCGCGTCCTCGAGGGTCTGGCGAATCTCAGGATGATGACGGTGCCCACCACTGGCATAGGCCCGGAAGCCCTCCCCGACCTCCGCGTACAGACTGCCGATCTGTGCCTTGCGTCCCGCACCGCTGACACCGCTCTTGGCGTCGGCGATGAGGTCCGACGGATCGATGGCCCGCGCCCGCAGCAGCGGCAGCAGGCCCAGGCTCACCGCGGTGGGGTAACAGCCGGGCACCGCGAGCAGGCGCGTCTCCCGGATGCGGTCCCGGTGCAGTTCGGGCAGACCGTAGACGGCCTGCTCCAGCCACTGCGGGGCCCCGTGCGGCTGCCCGTACCAGCGGGCCCAGAGCTCCGCGTCCCGGAGCCGGAAGTCCGCCGAGAGATCGATTACGCGCACATCGCGCTCGAGCAGCGGCCCGGCCATCGCGTGCGCCACGCCGTGCGGCGTGGCGAAGAACACCACATCGCACTCTGCGAGCCGGTCCGTGTCCGGTTCCACGAAGTCCAGGTCGATACGCCCGCGCAGGCTGGGAAACATGCTCGCGACCGGGGTCCCGGCATCGCTGCGGGACGTGACGGCCACGATCTCCGCCTGGGGATGCGCGACGAGCAGCCGCAGCAACTCCACGCCGGTGTACCCGGTGGCGCCAACAATACCAATGGAAATCATCACCCTTCCGTTGCTCTGGACACTGGCCTGAGAATGATACCCGCAACCGCCAGCCGCGACATCCGATCCGACGCGCCCGATCGCCGAGCGCGCTCGCCTCCGACAAACAAGAGACACCCCCCGATGGGTGCGGGGTTGGCGCCCCGGCTCGCTCCTGCAGGGGTGGTCGTGGGAGCGGCTTCCAGCCGCGATGCGGTGTTGTGGTGAGTGCCCAGGGCCATCGCGGCCGGAGGCCGCTCCTACACAAAGTCAGCCCCCTGGGCGACCCATTCCCCAAACGCCCGATCGCCGAGGGCCTCGCCCCCCACAAATAAG
>JAGTVE010000248.1 GCA_018224485.1 Thioalkalivibrio sp.
GGCCAGCTGGCCGCGGCAAACGATCGCGTCGAGGCTCATCTCGCCGAGCTCGTTCGCTGAGTAGCGCTTGCTGCACGAGCATGTAGCGAGTCGCCGAGAGGGCGCGCCTCCCACACGGGGCTGGGCGGCCGTGTAGGAGCGTGCCTTGCACGCGAATCGGCGTCGGCTTGGCCCCGGCGTTTGGTGCGCCTGGGGCGCGTTAGCGAGCAGGCTCGCTCCTACAGGGAACCAGCCCCCCTGGCCGATCTCCCCGGCGCCGGATCGCAGAGAGGGCACCTCTCCCACACGGGGCTGGGCGGCCGTGTAGGAGCGCGCCTTGCACGCGAATCGGCGTCGGCTTGGCCCCGGCGTTTGGCGCGCCTGGGGCGCGTTCGCGAGCAGGCTCGCTCCTACAGGGAACCAGCCCCCGTTATCCCGTTGCTGATCAGCGAGACCCGGGGTCTTCGGGCTCGATGCGCAGCTGCGAGAGGGAGGCGCGGGCCCGCCCGCCGCTGATGTCGGGGATGATGACCAGCTCCAGGACCGTGACACCGGGTATGCCCAGGTGAATGTCCTCGGTCTCCGAGCGGGCCCCTGCGGGACTGAAGTTCCACTGCTGGCGCACGGCTTCGCGAAAGCTGTGCCCGCGGTCCGGTGACCAGCGCAGCACGAACTGCTGAGTGCGTTCCAGCTCCGTTTCCTCGAAATGAAGCCGGATGCGCCGGATGTTCTGCGGCTCCGGGAACAGGAGCCGGATCGTCTGTTCCCCGGGCCCGCCGGCCACCCAGCCGTCATGAGCACCCGGGACCAGAGCGCGTTCGATCGGATGTTCCGGGTCTTCCGAGGTAATCTCCACCTCGGCGACCTGTTCGAGGTCCAGCCAGTCGCCGTCCCTTTCGTTGGCGTCCTGCCGGTCTGATGCCAGGATTCGCTTGCGCACGTTCTAACCCCTCCGGGATTGCTCGAGCGGCCAGGGTCAGGGTCCGACCCCGGGTCCGGCCAAAAGTGTTCGCGATCGCCACCCACGGCGCGATCCACCCCTCCACTCTACTCGGCCCTTGTCCAGGTGTCCCGCGGGGAGCGTGCCTGCGGGTGGGTCGGGCCGCCCCACGGCCGCTCGTGAGCGCCGGGGACAAGCGCCACCGCGCCGGTCATTCCGGCGCGCGCAGCTCCTCGAACATCAGGCGCATCTCCAGGCGCTGCAGGGTGCTGTAGAGCGCGTTCGACTCCTCGCTCAGATCGGACATCAACTGCCGGATCCGGTCGCGCGGTGCCAGCCGACGCGTGGCCTCGACCATCTCCGCGCACAGGTCATGCATGCGCCGGTGCGGCCGGTCCAGGCGGTCGAAATCCGGATCTCCGCTCAGGGCCTGTCCCAGCCCGTGGTACCAGTCGCCAAGTGCGCACTCATCGTGGCTCATGTGCAGGTGCCACGGAATGGAACCCGGCGTGTCCGGGTCCGGGTCCTCGAGATAGGCGAAGAGCATATCCACCAGCAGCTTGTACTGCCATGCATGGGTCAGCTGAGCCATGCGGAGCATCCCGATCGGCGAGCAGGGCCAGACCGGATCGCGGCGGCGAAGGTCCAGGTATTCGGGCAGGGGCAGTGGTGGGCTGATCCAATAGCCCTGTGCCTCGGTACAGCCATAGTGCAGCAGCATCCGGTACGCCTGCTCGGTCTCCACGCCCTCCATCACACTGCGAATCCCCAGCAACTGTGCCATTGCGATACTGGTGCGCACCATGGTCGCCGTCTTCGCGGAGGCGAGCATCCGGATCACGAACGCCTGGTCGAGCTTCAGGACCGAGAATGGCAGCCGGCTAAGGGTCTCCAGCGAGGAGAAGCCGGTGCCGTAATCGTCCATCGCCAGGCTCACGCCCGCCTCCATCAGTTCGGTCAGGCGCCGGACGATGACCTCCTGCCGAGAGACCACGACGCCCTCTGTGATCTCGATCTCGAGGTGCGGCCCGCGGATGCGGTTGCTGTCGATTGCTTCCCGCACCAGGTGGATCAGGCCAGGGTCGTCCAGCTCATTGGCGGAGATGTTGAAGGCGAGCCTGTCCTCGCCCCGCTCCGCGTGGACCTGTGACAGGTCGTCGAGCAGGCGGGGAAACATGTGGCGCGTCACGTCCGCGACCATGCCGTGGGCCTCGGCCACCGGAATGAAGTGGCCGGGAGGCACGAGGGTTCCGTCCGGAAGGCGCCAGCGGATCAGCGCCTCCGCGCCGTCCACCCGGCCGGTCAGAAAGGAGACCTTCGGCTGGTAGTGGAAGCTGAACTCGCCGCGCTGCATCGCGCGTCGCAGGTCTTCGGCAGTGAGATCCATGACGCCTCCTGGCGGGCCATGCGGGAGCTTCGGGCTATCGACAACAGCCCAACACGCCGGAGCGAGGTGCGCAAGTGCAGGATACCCAATACTACTGCACACTGTGCACAGCACAGCGCCGGCACGTCTGGCGCCGCGATCGGATACCGAATTTCCCGCATGGCCCACCAGCAGCCCAGGTCCGACAGGCTGCTGGGCGCTGCGGCTACAGGCTTGGTGCAAATGCAGGCTGAACCCAACATCGTCGCGATCGACGCGGCATGGACGCCGTCGAAGTCCAGTGGCGTGGCCCTCGTGCAGCACCGGGCAGGCCGCTGGCACTGTCTTGCAATTGCCCCGGGTTTCCTGGGTTTCGATGGACAGGTGGCAGGCACTGCGACCGACGGGTCCGGCCGCCGCCGGGCCGGTTTTCCGTGAAGCGGTCAGGCCTGCTGCCGAGGGGCGAGGCCCTGCGCCGCGCAATCCGCTGGCTGTCCGAGGAGGGCCGTCATGATCACGCCGCAATTACAGAGGCCGCGCGCCGCTTCGACCTGTCTCCGGCGGATGAGGCCTTCCTGCGCGAGCACTTCCGGGAATGAACCCTACGACCTCTGCAAAAAAAGGCCACTGCCGGGGGTGCCGGCAATGGCCTTCCTGGGTCACGATGCGCCGGGATGCCGGATCAGGGTATCAGCACCGTGTCGATCACGTGGATCACGCCATTGCTGGCCATCAGGTCGACCGTGGCGATATCGGCTCCGTTGATGCGCGGCTGGTCGCCTTCCATGGAGACCTCGAGAGTCGTCCCGGCGAGGGTCTCCAGGGTCTCGGCTTCGAGTACCTCCTCGGCGGTCAGGCTGCCCGCAACGATGTGATGCTGCAGCACGCGCTGGAGATCCGGCAGGTTCTCCGGCTGCAGCAGCTCGTCGACGGTGCCCTCCGGCAGTTGCTCGAACGCGGCGTCGGTCGGCGCAAAGAGCGTGAACGGTCCCTCCACGGCCAATGCGTCCTTCAGGCCGGCCGCCTCGGCCGCCGCGAGCAGGGTCTCGAACTCACCGGAGCGCTGAGCGACCGTGGCGATGCAGGCGAAGCCCTCGGGGAACATCACCTGGTCCACCACATGAATCACGCCATTGTCCGCGCCGATGTCGGTCTGCACGACGCGCACGCCGCCGACACGGACTTCGTCACCTTCCACCTCTACGGCCAGAGGGGTACCGGCGAGGCTCTCCAGCTCCCCGGCCTCGACGACTCCCGCAGCGTCGATGCGGCCGGCCACGACGTGATGCTGTAGCAGCGAGGCCAGGGTTTCCTGATTCTCCGGCTGCAACAAGTTGTTCACGGCCGCCTCCGGGAGTTCTGCAAACGCGGCGTCCACCGGTGCGAAGACGGTGAACGGGCCGTCGCTGGCGAGTGCCTCGGCAAGGCCGCCGGCCTTCGCTGCGGCCAGCAGGGTATCGAAGCCGCCTGCGGCCTGCGCAACGCCCACGATGGAATTGTCATCCGCCGCAGCCTCTTCCGGCTTGCCGGCTTTGCCGCCAGCGTATCCCTTGGGAGGGGAGCCGGCCTTGCCGGCGCCGTAGGACGGCATGCCGTAGTACATCGGCCCGTAGGGACCCATTCTGTACATCCCGCGCTGCGGCGCACCATAGAACGGCGGCGGCATAGGCCGGTAGTAACGCGGGTGCATGCGTGGCCCCTGCCGGTAGTAATGCCGGTAGGAGTAACCTGTGTTGCTTCCGTGATACTGCGTGCCCTGCGCCGCGTGCGGTCGGTCGCTGCTGCCGTGCATGCCGTCATAGGCGAATGCAGGCGATGCGAACAGCGCGATCAGACTCGCCGCGAGGGCAACTCGGTACGACTGTTTCATACGGAATCTCCGTGTCGGTTGGTTGGAGCGAAGGCCTCGTGATTGCCACGCCATGCGGCAATGGTGATAGGAACCGAACATCGGGGATGAGGTTCCCGGACTTCTGCTCGAACAGGGTTTTATCGGTCGCGTGGGGCTCTTGAATGCCATCGGGATCGAAATCCGTTGCCATCCGGCCTGCCGGGCGCACGCGGGCGAGGTGGTGTCCTCGGGGCTATGGATGGCACGTATCGCGAGGATGATTAGAGTGAAGGCTATGCGCACTTCCCCCGCTCCCGCTTGCGGGGGAGGCAAATTCTTATGGTCAGAGTCACGCGGATCGCGACGGCCGTCAGCGGAAATCCGGGTCCTCGGTTCCGAGACCGTTGCGCGCGATCAGTTCCGGGATTCGGTTCTTGAAGCGGAAGAAGCCGTGCGTTGCCAGCGGCCAGGCGAGATCGTCCCACGGCCTTCGCATCTGAAGGATCTCGATGCCGTCGCCTTCCAGTTCCCGCGCAAGGACCTGAAGGCCCTCGGCCAGTGGGCCGACCGGGGCCTCGGGCGTGAGGATGCTGCGTACGCCGGCAGCCGCGCAGTGCCTGCCTAACGTGTCGGCCTCCAACGCGGCGATGACCTGAACGCGGGCCTGCCCACCGCGGCTCAGGCGGTCGGCCGTGTCCGATGCCAGTGCCTCGACGAAGCGCGCGGCCTGCCCGCCAAATGGCCAGGGATGGTTCCGGTGTCCGGAGACCGCGATCGCGACCAACGGCGTCTCGACGCCGGGTGGGACCAGCTCGTACCCGTCAAGGTCGTCACCATGCAGCAGGAGCAGGGCGGGCCGGTCCGACGGCGGACGGCCCTGCGGCGGGGCTGGCGGCTTCGGCGGAGGCGGCGTCTCGTCCCGCACGGGCCTTGCCTCCGCGGACAGCCCTGTTGGGCGGTGCCGGTCTCCGGTGTAGCGGGCGATGTTATCGGCCCGCGCAAGGTAGGTCTTGCCAGGTGTCTGGATTCCTGCGACCCAGCGCCAGCCCAGCGTGTTGGAGGCGGGATCGGCATCGAGCAGGTGGCGCAGGAAGAAATCGGCCCCGAGGCTCCACGGCAGACGGAGGGTGAAGATCCAGATCGACGCAAACCACATCCGCGCGTGGTTGTGGAGGTAGCCGGTCTGGACCAGTTCGCGGGCCCAGGCGTCGAACCCGTCGATGCCGGTACGGCCCTCCTCCGCGGCGGCCACGGCCTGGCGCAGGCCAGAAGATCGTTCAATCCGCTCGCGCTCCGCGTCCCGCTCCCGAAGAAATGCTCGCCACACCTGCGGACGCATCTGCAGCCAGCCCTTCCAGTAGGTGCGCCAGAAGACCTCCTGGATGAACTTCTCTGCCGCACGCGGCGAGTGCCGCTCGAGTACGGCCTCCAGCACCTCGCGCTCGGTGAGCACACGGTGACGGATGTACGGCGAGAGCATGGACACGTTGCCCCGCAGGCCCGGTCCCGGGTCCCGGTTGCGCTCGGCGGCGTAGTGACGGCCGGCCTTCGTTACAAATGCCTCGAGACGGGCCAGGGCTGCGGCACGCGTTGGCGGGAACAGTGCTGCGTGCTGGTCACTCGCAGATTCTTCAGGGTTCGTCATGTCCAGGCCTCGTCGGGGTATTCCATTCAGGCGAGCGTTTCGAGCATCGCGACCGCCAGCGCCTCGCCGCTGTCGAAGGCGGCCTCCACTCGGGGTCCTCCGGCCCAGTCACCGCAGGCACCGATCTTGCGCACCGGATCCCAGAGGAAGGGGACCCCCGCCGTCTCTTCCACCCGCGCATAGAGCCACCGATGCACCGATCGGAACACCGGCCGGGCACTCCCGATGTGCGGACGCAGCGCGCCGAGCAGGGCCTCTGCGATGTACTCCGGATCCGCATCGATATGCTGGCGGGACCACTCGGGGTTTGCGTGCGCCACCAGTGTCTCGCGGGTGCCCGTCCGGTCAGGCTTGGTGCCGTTGCGCGCGATCCAGGCGACGGGACCTGCGGGCGGGGTCAGCACGTGTTCACGGACATCGGTGGCATGCTCGAAGGCCAGCATCAGCGTCAGGCAAGGGGCGTAGCGGACGCGTTCGAGTTCCGGAAAGTGAACGCCCGCCGACGCGGCGAGCGGTATCACCTGCGGCGCCGGAATCGCCAGGATCACCGCATCGAAGCACTCGCCTCCGACAAGACCGCCGGACCCGGGGTCCGTGGCTGGCCTCCAGCGCCCGGGGTTGCCCTCGAGCGCCATTGTCCGGCAGCCACTTATCACGCGAAGCCCCTCAGCAAGCGACCGTGCCGGCGCGGTCATGCCGGGCGTGCCGACCCACCTTCCGGGCATCCACTGCGTCACGGTGCCCCGTCTCTGCCACTCCGCCACCCGGGCCTGGAACCGCGCGCCTCGCGCCGTGAAATACTGCGCCCCGTGGTCGAACTGGAGACCATCAACCCGGCGCGTCGCCATCCGCCCGCCGAGACCCCGGCTCTTCTCGATAACGGTGCAGCCGATCCCGGCGTCCTCCAGCCGACGTGCGGCGGCGAGTCCCGCTATGCCGGCGCCGACGATCGCGATCTTCGTCATGGCTCTTGTCTCCGGGCCGACACGTTGTTGGGAGGCACTCTCGGCCCTGCGTTGTGGCGTCGGCCTCAACTGGCTCGCATTTCGGCTGCAATGGGCACCCGGAGTTCCGTCGAGCTCACCCCCGGCGGGCGGCCGCCGGGCCGGTTCGATGACGGAATCGTTTATACTCCAGCCGTTTGCGGAGGAGTCATGGACAACCAGCCCCCACCACGCCAGCGGAAGACACGGACCGGTTCCGGGGCCGCGCCGATCCCTTCGGGGACCGAGTACATCTACCACTGGAATCGCATCATCGCTGCGCTTGTCGTGCTGCTGTTGATCGTCGGCTTGCTTGGCCTCGGCATCCGTGCGTGGCTATCGAACCCGGCGCCGGCCCCGGCCTCCGGCGATGCCGGACTCGACGCGGTCGAGGCCCCAGTGACGGACTCGGCGGCAGCGCCGCGATCGGGGAATCCGGAGGTCGGTGGGGCCGAACCGCAACCGGAACCATCGGGGAGCGTACAGGCACCCGAAACGGCGATCCCGCCCGAGGGGCTTCCGCCGCGGGATGCGGTCGTTCCGGAGCGACTCGAGATTCCCGAAACCGCGCAGGACGAGCCCTCGACGGTCTTTCTGCCGCCGGACACGCGCGTCAACCTGCGTGCGGATCCCTCGCTGTCCAGCCCTGTGCTGCGCATACTCGAGCCCGGCACGGAGCTGGAGCTGCTCGATATTGAAGGGGACTTTTACCACGTGCGCTCCGA
>JAGTVE010000249.1 GCA_018224485.1 Thioalkalivibrio sp.
AAGGTATAGGACCACGAGGCCAGCGAGAACGGGATCTGCGCCTGGCCGCGGATGCGCGTGAACAGCAGGATGGTCAGGAACAGCGCGATGAAGAACAGGATCCGCGCGAAGGGGTCCAGCTCGCCGGTCAGATCCACATAGGCGATAAACCCCACCGCGGGCGGCGCGATCAGGATGAACAGGGTCGGAACCACCTGCACGGGCAACGGTTCGTGGAACAGGATCCGGTAGAAGACGATGGTCATCAGCATCGCCCAGAACAGCAGGCCGGCACTGAAGAAGAACCAGCCGATCTCCACAAAGCCGAAGGCCACGGCCGGTATCGCGACCAGCACGTTCCCCACAGCGGGAATGAACCACACCGGATTCACCTGCGTGATCGCAAAGCGCGCGTGGTGCATCCAGAAGTTCACGACCAGGATGGTCACGATCAGGTGGAAGCTCGCCCCAAGCGCGAAGATACCCTTGGCCGGCAGCAGCTCGTGCGGTCGCAGCACGATACTCATCAGCACGATGGAGATCGAGATCGCCGCCAGGTAGTTCAGCCGCACGGGGTGGCGCAGGTCGATGATCGTCTCTGCCGGATAGCGCACCGCCTTGAAGATGAACAGCATCGCGAGCAGGAAGAACATCAGCCAGGCGAACATCAGCACCGGCTCGCCAAGCCATGGCGGACCTCCGTATTCGCCCCAGGTGCGCAGTCCGAGGCCGAGCCCGGCAACCCCCATCACCATTGCGAAGATCGACAGCGGAAAGTGTTCCACGCAGTCGCGAAACGTCCTGGACATCGGCTTCTCCGTCCGGTTGGGGCAGCGGTGGATCGTTGGGCGACTGTACTCAGCATCGGTAGGACACTCATCGATGCGGGGCTGGCCCTGGTAACCGCGCAAGGGTACACCCGATTATCACCAATGCTCCGCCGTCGACAAACCCCCACGCCCGGGGCCCGTTGCTGCAACGCCTGCCGCAAAGCTGCTACCGTCCGGCGGAAAGAAATCGGAGGAAAACCTTGCCATACAACCAACAGAGCATCACCTCGATTCGCCGCTGGTCGCCGAAGACCTTCAGTTTCAAGGCAACGCGGCCCGAGGGATTCCGGTTCAAGAACGGGCAGTTCGTCACCCTGGGCCTGCGCTGCGGGGGCAAGCTCGTGCCGCGCGCCTACTCGATCGTCTCCGACCCCGACGAGCCGGATCTCGAGTTTCTCAGCATCCACGTGCCGGACGGTTCGCTCACCAGCCAGCTCGCGCAGGCCAGCGTGGGCGACACGATCTGGATCAACAGCAAGGTCACCGGCTCGCTGACGCTCGAACACGTGCAGCCGGGCCGCAACCTCTACCTGCTCGCCACCGGCACGGGGATCGCGCCCTTCATCTCGCTGATCCGGGGCGAGGCGATCTTCGAGCGCTTCGAGACGGTGATCCTGGTTCACAGCGTGCGTACCGCCCCGGAGCTCAGCTACCGGGAGGAGCTCGAGGCGCGGGCCGGTGGGCGGCTGCGCTACGTGCCGACCGTCACCCGCGAACCGCACGACATCACCGGGCGCGGGGCCGACCTCTTCCGCAGCGGCGAGCTCTCGCGAATGCTCGAACTGCCGGACCCGGATCCCGAGCTGGACCGGGTGATGCTCTGCGGCAATCCGCAGATGAACAAGGAGATGACCGCCCACCTGAAGGAGCAGGGCTGGACCATGACCAACTACAAGGGTGTCGGCAACTTCACGGTCGAACAGGCCTTCGTCACCACGCAGTGCGAGGATTGAGGGCGTGATCCCCGGCCGCAGCCGGGGCTGGCCGCGCACTCAGGATGGCAGCTCCCGCGATTTCACCCCGTCCACGCTGCGGGAGCTGATCTCCGCCCGGTAGAACCACTCGTTTCCCGGCAGCGCAGTGGGATTGGGAAAGACGATGAAGCCGTCCGAAGGCGAGCGTACGGCCAACCCGTTCGCGCGCACGCCGACCCCCTCGCCGGCGTGGATCCGGTCGAAGCTCTGCCAGGGACGGGAAAAGGTGTCCAGCGGATCATCGCGGTCAACCACCTCGACCAGGCGCAGCACCTCGAGATCGTTGCGCGGCGGGGGCGGCGGCAGCGTCATCAGCTCCAGGTGGGACAGCGTGTTCAGGATGGCCCGATACGCGACGTCCGGCGCCTCGGGGTCGTCGTGCTGGCCGCACTCCAGGGTCACGCCGTAGCCGCCCTGGCTGCGCATGTACTCGGTGGTGCCGATGCCGTAGCTGGGGTCGGTACTGAGCATCTGCGCACGCAGCGTCGCATTCGGATTGCTTAGCCGTCGCGCGACGCCAACCGCGTAGGTGTCGAGCCAGCCCTCAACGATCCGTCGCGGCCCCAGCCGGCGCGCCAGCGCCTCTTCTTCCGGTGCCCGCTGAAAGGACTCCAGACCCCGGTCGTTGTTCTCCGGTCCGAGCATCACGAAGGGTTCTCCGGGGGTGTGGAAGGAATGCAGGTCGAGCAGCACGTCGTGGTTTGCGAGCAGCGGACAGAGGCGGTTGGCCAGCCGATCCTCGAAGTCCTGCGGCGCATCCGTGATGCGGAAATTGCGGTTCAGGTTGCGCTCGCCCATGCGCTGAACGCGCTGGAAGGCCAGCGGGTTCGTGATCGGCACCAGGGTCAGCGTGCCCCGCAGCAGCTGCCGCTCGGCCCGCTCCAGCTCGCCGGCGAGGCGCAGGATGGCGTCGGTGCCGCAGGTCTCGTTGCCGTGCACCGCGCCAAGCACGATCAGGCCCGGGCCGGGCTCCAGTCCGTGATAGGTGATGCTGCGCAGCGCCGTGGGCAGGTCGACGGGGATGGGGTTGGAAGACATTCGAAGACTCCGTGGCCGGTTGCCGGATGCCCGTGACGCGACCTCCCCGGGGGCAGACCGCGAAGACCGCCCAGGAGTGCCCCGACATGATTCGACGCGGCACAGGCAGTACACTGCGCCTGCGGAATCCGGCCGGGGAATCCGGCGCGTCCGGACCCGTTGGTGTTACTGTCTAACAGCTGGCGTCCCGACCCGAAACCAGTGGCCGGACAGGAGGCCCGCAAATGCTGAAGGATATCGAAAATCTGCCGCGAGGGAGCCGTTTTCCGCGCTCGGAGGTCCTTGCCGGGCTGCGGCTGAACGCCGATGGCCTGATTCCCGCGATCGCCCAGCAGCACGACACGGGAGAGGTCCTGATGATGGCCTGGATGAACCGGGAGGCCCTGAACGAGACCCTGGCGACGGGAAGCGTCTGCTACTACTCCCGTTCCCGCGGCCGTCTTTGGAGAAAGGGCGAGAGCTCGGGCCAGGTGCAGCACCTGAAGGGGCTGCACATCGACTGCGACGGCGACACGCTGCTGCTGCGCGTGGACCAGACGGGGCCTGCCTGCCACACCGGCCGTTCCAACTGCTTCTTCTTCCGCGTGGACGGCGACGAGGTGGTGATCACCGCAAACCCGCTGATCGATCCCAAGACCCTTTACGGCGGCCACGGCGCATCCGGCGCCAAGGCCGGGGCACCCAAAGATCCGCAATGAAGACGCTGTTCCTGCACAACACCCTCGGGGGCGAGACCGCGCCCTTTGCCCCGGCCGATCCGGACCGCGTGACGATGTATGTCTGCGGACCCACCGTGTACAACTACGTGCACATCGGCAACGGGCGTCCGGTGGTCGTGTTCGACGTGCTGTTCCGGGTGCTGCGGGCACTCTATGGGCCGGAACACGTGGTCTACGCGCGCAACATCACCGACGTGGACGACAAGATCAACCAGGCCGCAGCCGCCAACGACGAGGACATCGGCACGCTGACCGCGCGCTTCACCGAGGCCTTCCACGAGGATGTCGCCCGCCTGGGCGCCCTGCCTCCGACCCTGGAGCCGCGCGCCACCGCCCACATCGGCGAGATGATCGCGATGATCGAGCACCTGATCGCGAGCGGCCACGCCTATGTCGCCGGCGGGCACGTGCTCTACGACGTCCGTTCCTTCCCCGAATACGGGCGCCTGTCCAGGCGCAGCCTGGACGACATGCGCGCCGGAGCGCGGGTCGAGGTCGCGGACTACAAGCGCGACCCCGCCGACTTCGTGCTGTGGAAGCCGTCACGGCCGGTCGAACCCGCGTGGGACAGCCCCTGGGGCCCGGGCCGCCCCGGCTGGCATCTCGAGTGCTCGGCGATGACCGAGGCCCACCTCGGGGAGACCATCGACATCCACGGCGGCGGTCACGACCTGGTCTTTCCGCATCACGAGAACGAGATCGCCCAGAGCTGCGCGGCACACGGTGCGGAGTACGCCCGCTTCTGGGTGCACAACGGCCACGTCACGGTCGATGGCGAGAAGATGTCCAAGTCGCTGGGCAACTTCCGGCTGCTTCGGGACCTGCTCGAGGTCTACCCTGGCGAGGTGCTCCGGCTCGCGCTGCTGGCCCGCCACTACCGGGCGCCCCTGAACTTCTCCGAGCGCGGACTGGAGCAGGCGCGCAACGGCCTGAACAGCCTCTACCGCGTGCTGCGCGACCACGCCGACATCACAGCCGGGGCGGTCGATCCACGCAACAGCGCGGTCTTCGATGCGCTGCTCGACGATCTCAATACCCCGGGGGCGATCGCCGGCCTGCACCGGATGGCCGACCTGCTGGCCGCAGCGCGTGCACCGGAAGAGGCCGCGGCGCGCAAGGCGGAACTGCTCGCGGCTGGCGCGGTGCTGGGCGTGCTGCAGCAGGACCCGGTGGGCTGGTTCCAGGCCGGGGCAACGGATGCGGCCTCCGCGGAATGGATCGAGGCGCGCATCGCCGAGCGCCAGGCGGCCCGCAAGGCCCGCGACTTCCAGCGCTCGGATGCGATCCGCGATGAGCTGACCGCCGCCGGAATCCTGTTGGAAGACACGCCGGAAGGCACGCGATGGCAACGGGCGGAGGCGGCGCCTACAGAAAGCCAACCGCGATAGATCGTCGAGGCAGACATGGGAGATCTCCTGCATCCGTTGCCAACGACCCCGTTACCGGCCCGTGCGATTCTGCTGCGCTCCGTGCTGCTGCTGTCCCTGCTGATCCTGCTGCCGGCCCCGACGGTGGCGGCCTCCAGCCCCTTTGCCACGGCACCCGCCAGCGAGGCCGCCGAGCCGGGCCTGATGGAGCGGGCCTCGGCCTGGATCCTGCAGACCCAGAGGGACCTGCACCGGCAGTTGACGACGGTCCTGCACGAACTCGACGAGGCACCGACCGCGCGGACGGCCGCGGTCCTGGTCATCGCGAGCTTCCTCTACGGCATCTTCCACGCGGCGGGACCCGGCCACGGGAAGGCCGTGATCAGCACCTACCTGCTAACCCACCGGCAGAGCCTGGGACGGGGCATCTGGCTGTCGACCGCGGCCTCGCTGATGCAGGGCGTGACCGCGATCGCCGCGGTGCTGATCCTGATCGGCGTGCTCGGGTGGCTGGCCCGGGACACGATGGGACAGGTGCGCGCCCTTGAGCTTGCGAGCTTCCTGCTGGTCGCGCTACTGGGGCTGTGGCTCGTCTGGCGGGGCCTGCGGTCGATCTGGCGGCTGCACCGGGAGCGACGGGGCCTATCCGCAGCCCCTGCGGAAGCCGTGGCCGTGCGGACGACCGAGTCCTTCATCCCGGTCGTCCAGGCCGATGCCCCCGCAATCCTCGCGCCACGTCTGGCGACGGGCAACCACTCGCAGGGGCCGGACTGCGGGTGCGGCACGCCGCATCACGTGAACCCGAACCAGCGCGGACCGTGGTACGCGACCGTGCTCGCGGTGGGCATCCGGCCCTGTTCCGGGGCGGTGCTGGTGATGGCGGTCTCGTACATGCTGGGAATCTGGCTGGCGGGTTTGGCAGCCGTGCTCGCGATGTCGCTGGGTACCGCGATCACCGTCTCCGTGCTCGCCATCCTCGCGGTGCAGGCCCGCGACTGGACACGCCGACTGCTGCGGCCCACACCCCTGAGCGGGCTGCGCTATGCCGGCCCGGCCATCGGTATCGCGGGGGGCGCGGTGATCTTCTTCCTGGGCTGGACCCTGTTCCAGGGCACGCTCGCGGTGACCCCGGTGCGCCACCCTCTGGGGCTGTAGGGACCGGGGGTGAGGGCCGGGCGCCGCCGGGGGCCACGGTTGCGCTCCAACGCCCCAACCGGTAAAAACCGGACACCGCCCTCGCGGGCAACGCGTCACCTCAGGAGCATCATGACCACCGCCGTGATCACCCCGGAAAAGGCCGAGAGCCTGGCCGGCCTCTTCCGCGAACGGGTGCATGCGAACCCCACCAAGATCGCCTACCGGCAGTACGACCACGCCCGCGGGGACTGGGTGCGGTGTACCTGGGCCGACCTGGCGGCGGAGGTCGGGCGCTGGCAGTTCGCACTGCGGCGCGAGGGGCTCGAACCGGGCGACCGCGTCGCGATGATGCTGCGCAACTGCCGGGAGTGGGTGACCTTCGACCAGGCGGCGCTGGGTCTCGGACTGATCACCATACCGCTGTACACCGACGACCGCGCCGACAACATCGCCTATATCCTGGAACAGGCCGGCGTGAAGCTGCTGCTGGTGGAGGGCAAGATCCAGTGGCGCCGCCTCGCCCCGGCGCGGGACCGGATGCCGACAGTGAAGAGCATCATCTCGCTGCACAGCATCGAGGACGAGGACCTGCCCGGCGATCCGCGCCTGAAGATGGCCCCCGACTGGCTGTTCGGGCTGGACGGCGAGCTGATCACCCGCTCCGTGGAACCAGACGCGCTGGCGACCATCGTCTACACCTCCGGCACCACCGGCCGGCCCAAGGGGGTGATGCTGTCGCACCGCAACATCCTGTTCAATGCCCACGCCGCTTCGCAGTGCGGGCCCCTGAACCAGGACGACATCTTTCTCTCCTTCCTGCCGCTCTCGCACACACTGGAGCGGACCGCCGGCTGCTACCTGCCGATGATGATCGGCGCTGAGGTGGCCTTCGCCCGCTCGATTCCGCAGCTGGGCGAGGATCTGACCGTGATCCGGCCGACCGTTCTGATCTCCGTGCCCCGCATCTACGAGAGCGTGTACGCGAAGATCCAGACCGGGCTGAAGCAGAAATCGGCCTTCGCGCGGAGGCTGTTTCGGCTCACCGTCGACACCGGCTGGGCCCGCTTCGAGCACGAACAGGGACGCGTAGGCTGGTCCCCGCGCCTGCTGCTCTGGCCCCTGCTCGACCGGCTCGTGGCCCGCAAGGTCCGCGCGCGCCTGGGCGGCCGCATGCAGTATGCAGTTTGCGGCGGCGCACCCCTGCCACCCCCGATCGCACGCTTCTTCACCGGCCTCGGCCTGCCCGTCTACCACGGCTATGGTCTGACCGAATCGAGTCCCGTGGTCAGCGCGAACCGCCCGGACGACAACCTGCCCGCCTCGATCGGCCTGCCCCTGCCGGGAGTGGAGACGCGTGTGGGACCGAAGGACGAACTGCTGACACGCAGTCCCTCGGTGATGCTCGGCTACTGGCAGAACGAAGAGGCCACGAAGGCCGCGATCGACGAAGACGGATGGCTGCACACCGGCGACAAGGCGCGCTTCGACGAACGGGGCCATATCTTCATCACCGGCCGGATCAAGGACATCATCGTGCTCGGCAACGGCGAGAAGCTCCCGCCGGCCGACATGGAGATGGCGATCCAGCTCGACAGCCTGTTCGAACAGGTGATGCTTGTCGGGGAGG
>JAGTVE010000250.1 GCA_018224485.1 Thioalkalivibrio sp.
CCACCAGACTGGGGAGCGGGCGGAGCACCATACGGTGCGCCGTAGTAGGGGTACGGCTGATAACCATAACCGTAGGGATAGCCGTAACCATAGGCATCGCCGTAGCCGCGGCCAGAGCCATATCCACCTCCGCTTCCGCGGGCCGAGAAGTCGAAGTCGCTGAACATGTCGCCGAAGCCGAACATGTCACCCAGACCGCGACCGTAGCCGGGACCGTAACCGTAGCCGGGACCGTAGTACGGGCCGTAGCCATAGCCGGGATAGCCGCCCCACTGTGCGCTGGAAGCCATGGGCACTGCGAATGCGCCGACCAGCGCGGCGATAGCAACAACTTTCAGTGTCTTGCGCATGACAACGAATCTCCTTGGTTGATATGCCCTTGCTACACGTACAGTCCGTGCCGGACTCGGCACTTGCTGTTGGACCCGCGGACGTGAAGGGCGCACGTCTCGGGTCAGGATCACCCGAACCGATATTTAAGCGCCTGTAGGCGGCCTTTTCAAGCCCCGTACGGGCGCGCCCATGCCATTGCTGTGCGCCGATCCTGCGCAAAGAGCGCGGACGAATCTTGATCCGGATCCGGATTTTCGAAGAAAGAGCTGAGATCCTCGTGCCGCTCCAATTGGAATCGAGAGGAAGATGCAGTTAAATCATTATTTTGCGCGAATAATCTCATTCATTCTCTGGGCCGCGTGCCGGCTACTCCGGCAGGTGCCCCGGAGATCGGACCGGTGGGTCAGGGACGGGCCGGCGGCAGGGTTACTCCGGCCTCCCGGAGCCAGGCACAAACGCGGATCAGTGGGAGTCCGACCAGCGCGGTCGGGTCGTCACCCTCCATGCGACGGAACAGAGACACGCCCAGACCCTCGGACTTGAAGCTCCCGGAACAGTCGTAGGGCCGCTCCAGACGCAGGTAGCGGTCAATCTCGTCTTCATCGAACTCGCGCATGTGCACCGTAAACGGCACCACCCCGATCCACTCCCGTCCGGAGGCGGTGTCGATCAGGCACACGCCGGTGTGAAACACGACCGACTGCCCGGATAGGGCCGCCAGCTGCTCCGCCGCGCGCTTATGATCGCCGGGCTTCGAGAGGACGCGCTCGCCGACCCCGGCACTCTGGTCCGAACCGATGACCAGTGCATCCGGATAACGGGTTGCGACATTGGCAGCCTTCTCTCGGGCCAGGCGCTCTGCCAGCGCCCGCGGGGTCTCTTCCGGAAGCCGGTCCTCGGCGACCTCGGGACTCGCGGTCTCGAAGGGGATCCGCAGGCGCTCCAGGAGGCTGCGCCGATAGGGCGAGGTCGAACCCAGGACGATGGTGCGTAAAGCGGTCATTCAGCTTTCGATTTCGATCAGGGCATCATCCGGGTTCGCCGCCTGGCCCTTGGTCACGTTCACCGCCTTTACCACGCCGCTGACCGGTGCCGGGATCTCCGATTCCATCTTCATCGCCTCCAGCACCAGCACTGGCGTGCCAGCCTGCACCTCCTGACCCTCGCTCACCAGCACGTCGATCACGGTTCCGGGCATCGAGGTGGTCACGTCGCCAGGGCGTGTGGCGCGCCGCGCAGCCGCCTTGCGGGGCCTTCTCTGTCCCTCGCCTCCGGCGGCGGGACCAGGGACGACATCGATCTCCTCCAGGGTCTCGAGCAGCACCTCCTCGGGCAGTCCGTCGACGGTGACGTACAGGGGCCTCGAGTCCTCGCGCCGGTGGCCACTGCCAGTGACCTTGATGTGGTAGGACTCGCCGTGGAAGGTCACGTTGAACTCGACCGGGGCAGGGCACCCCGCCGCGGTGGTGGCCTGCGGCGGGTTCAGGGGCTCCGGCACCAGCGTTCCGTCGCGCCGCTGCTCCAGGAACTGCCGTCCGACCTCCGGGAACAGCGCGTAGGTCAGCACGTCTTCCTCGGAGCCGGCGAGTTCACCGATCTCGCCGCGCAGCGTGTCCATTTCCGCTGGGAGGCGGTCCGCAGGCCGGCATTCCAGCACCTCGGAGTTGCCGATGGCCTTGCCCCGGATGATCGGGTTCACCGGACCGGGGGTATCCCCGTAGTGCCCCATCAGGTACTGCTTCACCTCGTTGGTGATCACCTTGTAGCGCTCACCGGCCAGAACGTTCATTACCGCCTGCGTACCGACGATCTGGGAGGTCGGCGTGACCAGCGGCGGATAGCCGAGGTCCTCCCGCACGGTGGGAATCTCGAGCAGCACGGCGTCGAACTTGTCCAGTGCGTCCTGATCGCGCAGCTGATTCGCAAGGTTGGAGATCATGCCCCCGGGCACCTGGTTGACCTGCACGCGGGTGTCGACGCCGGTGTAGTCGCTCTCGAAGCGTGCATACTTCTTGCGCACCTCGCGGAAATAGGCGTCGATTTCCTGCAGGGCCTCCAGGTCCAGGCCCGTGTCATAGCGGGTGCCGGCCAGGGCCGCGACCATGCTCTCCGTCGGCGGGTGGCTGGTGCCTCCGGCGAAGGCCGAGATCGCGGTCTCGATGTGCCGGCAACCCGCCTCGATCGCCTGCCAGTGGCAGAGTTCGGAGAGCCCCGAAGTCGCGTGGGCATGCAGATGGATGGGCACCGAGACCGCATCAACCAGGTCCGAAACCAGCTCGCGGGTGGCGATCGGGGTCAGCAGGCCCGCCATGTCCTTGATCGCGATGCTCTGGGCGCCCATCTCGACCATCGCTCGGGCCATGCCGACGAACTGGCGCGAGGTATGCACCGGACTCGTGGTATAGCAGATCGTGCCCTGCGCATGACCTCCGGCCTCGCGGGTGGCCTCGATCGCGACCCGCAGATTGCGGGTGTCGTTCATCGCGTCGAAGATCCGGATGATGCTGATCCCACCGTCGACACTGCTTTGCACGAAGCTGCGTACCACGTCGTCGGCGTAGTGCCGATAGCCGAGCAGGTTCTGCCCGCGGAGCAGCATCTGCAGCGGTGTCTTCGGCAGCGCGGCCTTGAGCCGGTGCAACCGTTCCCAAGGGTCTTCCTTCAGGAACCGCACGCAGGCGTCGAAGGTCGCGCCACCCCAGGCCTCCAGCGAGTGGAAACCGATCTGATCCATTTGCGGGCAGATGGGCAGCATGTCCTCGATACGCAGACGGGTCGCGATAAGGCTCTGATGTCCGTCGCGCAGGGTGAGGTCAGTAATGTGTACTCGGCTCATGAAACGATCCTAGAGGCCGTGGTGGGCGGCGAGGGCGGCAGCGATGGCGACCGCGAGATTCCGGTTCGGACGGCTCTTGGGGAAATCCGTCAGCTCCGGGTGAGCGGCGATGAAACCGGTGTCGAAGGAGCCGGACCGAAAGTTGGGGTGACCCACGATCGCCAGGTGATAGGGAATGGTGGTGCGCACGCCGAACACCCCGATATCCCGCAGGGCACGGTCTGCCCGCTGCAGCAGCAGATCCCAGTCAAGCGCCCAGCAGATCAGCTTGGCGCACATCGAGTCGTACTGGGGTGGGATCTCGTAGCCGGTGTAGATGGCCCCGTCGGTGCGGATGCCCGGTCCGCCCGGCGCAAAATAGCGCGTGATCCGGCCGAAGCTCGGCAGGAAGTCGTTCTCCGGATCCTCGGCATTGATCCGGAACTCGATCGCGTAGCCGCGGCGGGTGATGTCCTCCTGCCGGTAGCGCAGCGGCAGTCCCGCAGCCACGCGCAGTTGCTCCTGCACGATGTCGATCCCGGTGATCATCTCGGTCACCGGGTGCTCGACCTGCAGGCGGGTGTTCATCTCCATGAAATAGAACGAACCGTCCTGGTCCAGCAGGAACTCGACGGTCCCGGCATTCTCGTAGCCAACTGCCCGGGCGGCGGTCACCGCCGCGGTCCCGACATATTCCCGCTGCGCCTCCGTCAACTGCGGCGAGGGGGCGATCTCGACCAGTTTCTGGTGCCGGCGCTGGATGGAACAGTCGCGCTCGAACAGGTGGGCCACGTTGCCGTGGCTGTCCGCCAGAATCTGTACCTCGATGTGCCGTGGATTGACGATCGCCTTTTCCAGAAAGATCTCGGTGCTGCCGAAGGCGCGGGTGGCCTCCGAGCGCACGCGCTCGAAGTTGCGCTGCAGGCTCTCCGGATCCGGGCACAGACGGATGCCGCGGCCACCGCCACCGTTGGTCGCCTTCAGCATCACCGGGTACCCGACGCGTTCCGCCACCGGCAGGGCGGCCTCCGCGTCCTCCAGGTTGCCCTCGGACCCGGGGACGACCGGCACGCCCGCGGCGATCATCGCCTCGCGCGCCGCCACCTTGTCCCCCATGCGCCGAATCACCGCGGCTGAGGGCCCGACGAAACGTATGCCCCGTGCGGCACAGGCGGCCGCGAACTCGGCATTCTCCGACAGAAAGCCGTAACCGGGGTGTACCGCGTCGCAGCCCGCCGCCCGGGCCACGTTGATCAGGCGGTGCATGTTCAGGTAACCGCCCATCGTGTCCGGCCCGATGGAGTAGGCCTCGTCCGCCTTTTTCACGTGCAGTGCGTGACGATCCGCATCGGTGAAGACCGCCACCGAGGTGACGCCCATCTCCGCGCAGGCACGGATCAGACGCACGGCGATCTCGCCGCGGTTGGCAATGAGGAGTTTGCGGATCGGAATCACACCCGGCGGTCCTGTGTGGTTTGTGGCAGTGCAGTATCCGCAAGCGCCGGCAGGGCTGCAAGTTAAGCCTCTGTTCGCTTTGACAGAAAACCGATGCGCGCGTATATTCCGCGCCCTTGATATGAGCCGTCTTCCCGTTTCCCTCGACCCCTTCCAGCCTCGGGCGCTCGACCAGCAGTGGCAGGGTGAACTTGGCCGAAAGGAGTTGCCGCGGCTGGCCGCGTCGGTACCGAAGGGCATGCCGCTCAACGTGCATGTGCTAATCGGCCTGGTGCGCGGACTGCTCGGAGAGATCCGATTGCAGGGAGCGATCAGCGGTGAACTGGGGCAGCAGTGCCAGCGCTGCCTGCAGCCGATGACGTGGACCTTCAACTTGGAGCCCGACGTGGTCGTGGCCGGTCCGGAGGGGCCGCCCGGAGCCCTCGGCGAGGGGCAGGATGTGCTGGAGCTGGACGAGGACGGCCTTTTACGGCCTGCCGAGTTCGTGGAGGAGGAGATTCTGCTTGCCCTGCCGCTGTCACCCCGTCACCCCGACTGCGGCGAGCGGGTGCAGCGCGAGTTCGAGCCGGGCGCGGGCAGCGGGGAGGGCGAAAATCCCTTTGCGGTACTGAAAAAGCTGCGCAGGTCGACCTGAACGCAGCCTGGTAGACCTTAAACAATGCGCCCGGTTTTCCGGGACCTGGCAGATTGGAGACAGCACCATGGCAGTCCAGCAAGGCCGTACCACCCCGTCCAAGCGCGGCATGCGCCGCGCGCACGACTCGCTCAAGGGCGCGACGCTCTCGATCGAGCCCACCACGGGCGAAGTCCATCGCCGGCACCACGTGTCTCCGGACGGTTTCTACCGCGGGCGCCAGGTGATCCAGAAGGACGTGGCGGTCGAGGACGACGAGGATTGACGCACGCCTCTGTCGCCGGCTTCGGGGGCGCAGTCCAGGTACCGAGCCTGCGCGCGCGCCGCGTGGGTCGGGTCCCGGCAGAGCCCCGTCCGAGGTAACATAGCCCTACGGGCTGCCTGGGCGTAGCGGCCCGGCATGCCGGCGTCCGTCCGTCACCGGGCGCGCGGAACCCCGGAACCGGTGATCGCTCCTCGCGACCTCCAAGCGGAGTCGCGACCAGGGGCAGGCATTGCGAAGGCGAGTCGCGATCGGCATGAGTCACAGCTATTCCATTGCGCTGGACGTGATGAGCGGAGACCACGGCGCCTCCGTGATCATGCCGGCCGCGCTCCGCGCGCTACAGGAGATGGACGACGTCCATCTCCTGCTCGTCGGTGACGAGGCCGTGGTCGCGGCGCACATGCGGCACTGGCCGGAGTCGCTCCGCGGGCGGGCACAGGTGGTTCACGCATCGCAGACCGTTGCGATGGAGGAGCTGCCGGCCGTCGCCCTGCGCAACAAGCGCGACTCCTCCATGCGCAAGTCGATCGATCTCGTGAAGGCGGGTGGGGCGTCCGCCTGCGTCAGCGCCGGCAACACCGGCGCCTTGATGGCCACCGCCCGTTACGTGCTGAAGACCCTGGCCGGCATTGACAGGCCCGCGATCGCCACCGCCCTGCCATCGCTGTTCGGACACACCCACATGCTGGACCTCGGCGCCAATGTCGACGTGGAGGCGGCGCACCTGTACCAGTTCGCAGTGATGGGTTCGGTACTGGTGAGCGCGATCGATGGACTCGAGAGGCCCAGGGTCGGGTTGCTCAATATCGGCTCCGAGGCGATCAAGGGCAACGACCGCGTGCGCGAGGCCGCCCATCTGCTCGAAAAGTCCTCGCTGAACTACGTCGGCTTTGTCGAGGGCAATGACGTCTACTGCAGTGATGTCGACGTGGTCGTCTGTGACGGCTTCGTGGGCAATGTCGCACTGAAGACGAGCGAGGGTGTCGCACGCATGATTTCCGACAACATCCGGGCCGAGTTCAAGCGGTCCTGGATCACGCGGCTGCGCGGCCTGGCTGCGCTTCCGGTACTGAAGCGTTTTCGCAATCGCATCGACCCCCGGCGTTACAACGGCGCCTCGCTGCTGGGTCTGCAGGGGATCGTCATCAAGAGCCACGGCGGCGCGGACGAGATCGCCTTCCAGAACGCGATACGGATCGCGCGCAAGGAGGCCGAGGCCAACGTGCCGCAGCGGATCGACAAGCAGCTGGGCCGCATGTTGCGCCAGGAGGTGGAAGTGTGACCCATGCCCGCGTGACCGGAACCGGTGGCTATCTGCCGGAAGGGATCCTGACCAACGCCGATCTGGAAAAGCTGGTCGATACCACGGACCAGTGGATCGTCGAGCGCACCGGGATCCGTCTGCGACACGTGGCCGCGCCCGGGGAGACGACCTCGGACCTGGCCCTGCAGGCCTCGCTGCGGGCGCTGGATGCGGCCGGTCTTCACGCGCACGATCTCGACATGATCCTGGTCGCGACCACCACGCCCGACCAGATCTTCCCGAGCACCGCCTGTCTGCTGCAGGCCAAGCTGGGCGTCGGTGGTTGTCCGGCCTTCGATATCCAGGCGGTATGCAGCGGATTCGTATACGCGCTGGCCACGGCGGACCAGTTCATCCGCGGCGGCCAGTGCCGCCACGTGCTGGTGGTGGGCGCCGAGACCCTGTCCCGCATCACCGATTATAGCGACCGGGGCAACTCCATCCTCTGGGGCGACGGGGCAGGGGCGGTGATCGTGTCCGCGGCGAAGGAACCGGGTGTGATCTCCACCCATCTGCACGCCGATGGGGCACACCGGTCCCTGCTCGAGGTGCCGGCCGGCGTCTCGCGCACGGACGTCACCGACGACAAGATCCGCATGCAGGGTCGCGCGGTCTTCAGGATGGCGGTGAACACGCTGGACCAGATCGTGGACGAGACCCTCGCGCACAACGGGATCGCCAAGACCGAACTGGACTGGCTGGTTCCGCACCAGGCCAACATCCGCATCATTCAGGCGACCGCGAAGAAGCTCGCGATGTCCATGGACCGCGTGGTGGTCACGGTCGATACCCACGGCAACACCTCAGCGGCCTCCATTCCGCTCGCCCTGGACGTGGCGGTGCGTGACGGCCGGATCAAGCCGGGCGACCTGATCCTCACCGAGGCCTTTGGCGGCGGGTTCACCTGGGGTGCCGCACTGATCCGGATGTAAACGCTGCCGCCGATCGCGGCCAGAGGCCGCTCCCACAAAAAGGGGGGTTCGTAGGAGCGACCTCCGGTCGCGATGCAGTGGTGGCACAACCCCCGAGCTATCGCGGCCAGAGGCCGCTCCCACGGAGGCCGCTCCCACAAAAGGCGCTTTCGCTGCGCCGGGTGCCCGAGTGCGGTACCCTTCGCCGGGTGCGGCAGCCGAACTCTCATAAATGTCTCGCGAAATCGAACGCAAGTTCCTGTTAAAGAACGATCGCTGGCGCGCATCGGTGCAGCAGTCACGGTCCCTGCGTCAGGGCTACCTGTGTGGGAACGAGCGCGCGTCGGTGCGTGTGCGGCTCGAGGACCGAGAGGCCAATCTGAACATCAAGAGCGCTACTCTCGGCGTCGAGCGGCTCGAGTTCGAGTATCCGGTCCCCGTGGACGATGCCCGGCTGCTGCTTTCGGAGCTTGCCGGTCAAGTGGTCGAGAAGACCCGACACGAGGTCACAGTCGGCGGTCATTGCTGGGAGATCGACGAATTCGCCGGCGCTAACGCGGGCCTTGTGGTGGCCGAGATCGAACTGGACGATGCGGACGAGCCCTTCGACCGGCCGGACTGGCTGGGCGAGGAGGTGTCGGAGGATCCGCGTTACTACAACACCGAACTGGCCCGGCACCCGTACTCGCGCTGGTGAACGACGAATCCGTATTCGATCCGGACTGCACCCGCTGCCCGCGCCTCGCCGGGCACCTCGCCGCGGTGCGTCGCGACTACCCCGATTACCATGCGGCTCCGGTGCCCCCGTTCGGACCGGAGCAGGCCCGCCTGCTGATCGTCGGGCTGGCCCCGGGCATGCACGGTGCGAATGCCACGGGTCGACCGTTCACCGGCGACCATGCGGGTATCCTGCTGTACCGGACCCTTTACGACTTCGGTTTCTCCAGCCAGCCGGAGGCGGTCTCGCGGAACGACGGGCTGGTCCTGCACGATTGCCGCGTGACCAATGCCGTGAAATGCCTGCCGCCGCAGAACAAGCCTACGCCCGCGGAGGTGCGCACCTGTAACCGGTTTCTCGCTGCCGAGATCGCGGCCGTGTCGCCGCATATCATCCTGGCCCTCGGCCGCGTTGCGCACGAGGCGGTCCTGCGGGCGGTCGGGATGAAACTGTCAGCCTGCCGTTTCGCCCACGGGGCCCAGCACGATCTCGGGCGGGGCAGGCTCCTCGTCGATTCCTATCACTGTTCCCGCTACAACACCCAGACGAAGCGGCTTACGCCGGCGATGTTCGAGGAACTGTTCCGGGAGATTCAGGCACGGTTATCCTGAAGCGATGAATGAGACCGCCCCCGCGTTTGACCACGCGGCCTTCCTGAAGAACTGCACCCTCGCTCCCGGCGTCTACCAGATGCTGGATGCCTCAGGGACCGTGATCTACGTGGGCAAGGCCAAGAGCCTGCGCAAGCGCATCGCCAGCTATTTCCGTACCGCGGGCGAGCGCAGCCCGAAGACGCGCGCGATGGTGGCCCAGATCGCCGGGATCCGCGTTGCGGTAACCGAGACCGAGGCGGAGGCGCTGCTGCTCGAGGCCAACCTGATCAAGCGTCATCGGCCGCGCTATAATGTGCTCTTAAGGGACGACAAGAGTTATCCCTATATCTATGTTTCAAAACATGAATATCCACGCCTCGGTTTTCACCGTGGCGCCCGGAAGAAGGGAGTGCGCTACTTCGGACCGTACCCGTCCAGCGTAGCGGTCCGGGACACCCTGAACCTGCTGCAGAAGCTCTTCCTCGTCCGCCAGTGCGAGGACAGCGTGTTCGCGCACCGCAGCCGCCCCTGCCTGCAGTACCAGATCGGGCGCTGCACCGCGCCCTGCGTTGGCTACATCGAGCCCGAGGATTACGCGGCCGATGTCGATGCCAGCGTGCGTTTCCTGCAGGGACGTAGCGACGAGGTGATCGGTGACCTGGTGCAGCGCATGGAAGAGGCATCATCCGAGCTTCGCTTCGAACGCGCCGCCCGGTTGCGCGATCAGATCGCGAACCTGCGGCAGATCTCGGAGCAGCAGTATGTGGCCGGAGGCGAGGGGGATGCCGACGTGTTTGCGCTGGCCCGCGAAGGTGGCAGCGCCGCAGTCCAGATCTTCTTCGTGCGCAACGGCCAGAACCTCGGCAACACCGTGCGTTATCCGCGCCTGCCGGACGAGGCCGATGATGCCGAGATCATGGCCGCGATCCTCGCCCAATACTATGCCGAGAGGGAGCCACCGCGTCGCGTGCTGGTCTCTCAGAGCCCGGACGCCCCGAAGGCCCTCGAGGCCCTGCTGCAGCAGCGCCGGGGCAGCCGCGTGCACCTGGTCTGGTCGCCGCGCGGCGAACGGGCGGAGTGGCTGCGGATGGCTGAGCGCAATGCCCGGCTCGCGCTGCAGGCGCATCTTGCCGGGAAGGCCGGCCAGCAGGCGCGACTGGAGGCCCTGACCACGGTCCTGAATCTGCCGGAACCCCCGCGACGCATGGAATGCTTCGACATCTCCCACACCCAGGGCGAAGGCACGGTAGCCTCCTGCGTGGTCTTCGGCCCCGAGGGCCCGATCAAATCGGACTATCGCCGTTTCAACATCACCGGGATCGAGCCGGGCGACGACTACGCCGCGATGCGCCAGGCATTGGAGCGTCGCTTCGCCCGCCTGAAGAGAGGCGAGGGTCAGGTGCCCGACATCCTGTTCATCGACGGCGGCAAGGGGCAGGTGGCCCAGGCGCTGGATGTGTTGAAGGGCTTCGGTATGGAATGGCTGCGGGTGGTGGGGGTGGCGAAGGGCGCGGACCGCCGCCCGGGGCTGGAAACCCTGGTGTTGAGCGGGGTGGAGGGGCCTTCTATACTGCCGGCGCAGTCGAGTGCGTTGCACCTGATCCAGCAGATCCGCGACGAGGCCCATCGCTTTGCGATCACGGGGCACCGCGCCCGCCGCGCGAAGGCCCGCCGGGTATCGCGCCTGGAAGGCGTGCCGGGGCTGGGTCCGAAGCGCAGGGCCGCGCTGCTGAGCCACTTCGGCGGTCTGCAGGGCATTGCGCGGGCCGGGCCCGAGGAACTGGCGAAGGTCCCGGGCATCAGCCGGGGGCTGGCCCGGGCGATCTACGAAGGTTTCCACGAGAGCTGAGATGCTACGCAAACTGCCCACCTGGCTGACCTGGTCGCGCATCGCCCTGATCCCGTTGATGGTGGTGCTGTTTTATGCGTTGCCCGCGCCCTGGGGCGGCATCATTGCGGCCCTGATCTTCGCACTGGCAGGCCTCACGGACTGGCTGGACGGCTACCTCGCGCGGCGTCTCGAGGTGACCTCGCCCTTTGGCGCCTTCCTGGATCCGGTGGCGGACAAGCTGATCGTGGCCGCGGCCCTGGTGCTCGTCGTCGACACATCCACCGCCCTCGGCATCAGTATCGCCGCGATCGTGATCATTGGACGCGAGATCGCGATCTCGGCGCTGCGCGAGTGGATGGCGGAGGTCGGCAAGCGGGCCCGAGTCGCGGTGTCCTGGGTGGGTAAGGTGAAGACGAGCGCGCAGATGGTGTCCATCTTCCTGCTGTTGTGGGCGGTGCCACTTGGCCCGATTCCGGTCTTCCTCATCGGCGAGTGGCTGCTTTACCTCGCCGCGGTATTGACGCTCGTCTCCATGGTGCAGTACATGCTCGCGGCCCGACGGGTGGCCTGAACGGAAACGGGCTCAGGCGGCCGGCCGACCGAGCCGTTCGCGCAGTTCGGCCTCCAGCGCGTCCCGTGCGGGGCGGCCCTGTTCGAGGATGTTCTCGAAGCGGTAGAACTCCAGCACTCTCACACCCTCGATCTCCGGCCGCACCATGATGTCCGGCTCCAGCCGTTTCAACTTCTCCGAGAGGATCGAATTCTGCATGATCTGGAAGGTGTTGAGGATGCTTTCAAGCGAAGACGGTACGTCATCGGCCCCGGCGGGGGTTCGGACGTCCAGCACGTTCACGGCGATGATGAGTTCACAGTCCGCCAGCAGATCGAAGGGCACCGGATTGGTGAGACCGCCGTCCACCAGCAGCCGATCCTGGTAGTTGACCGGCTTGAACAGGCCGGGCACCGCCATGCTGGCCTGGACAGCGGGCCAGAGATCACCGCTGTCGAAGACCAGCATCTCGCGGCTCCAGAAGTCCGTGGCCACCACCTGGAGCGGGATTGCGAGCTCCTCGAAGCGGGACACTCCGGCCGTCTGCTTCAGGAAGTCGACGAGGCCGTTCGAATGGATCACCCCGCCCGGCCCGGTACCGGGCTCTAGGAAGTGCAGCCAGCGGGTCAGATCCCCCGAGAGCAGGGCCTCGAGCCAGTCTTCGTCATGGGACTTGGTGATGCTGTCGATCGCGTCGTGAATGTCGCTGGCCGACAGACCCGCCGCATAGAGCGACCCCATGATCGCCCCGATGCTCGCACCCGAGATCCGGTGTGGTCGGAGGCCGAGGGCGTCAAGAACCTCGAACACCTGCAGGTGGGCGAGCCCCCGTGCCCCGCCACTGCCGAGCGCGAGGCCGATCCTGGGCTCCTGCGGACCAGCATCCGCGGCCGCGGATCCCACCACGGGAGCAAGTGCACCCGCCAGCAGCACGGCCAGCGTGCGTCGCCGATTCCAGTTGTTGCCGTTCATGGCAGTCACCTTGCGCGTCGAGAATTGCGCGCGAACTGTGATGGCACTGCGCCACCCCCGACGATGAAAGTCTCCCTCCCCCGCGTGCGGGGGAGGGCTGGGGTGGGGGTGCGGCGTTCGGCCTGGCCCTCACCCCCGACCCCGTTACTCCGGGCATCCTGCCCTCCGTCCTTCGGGCCCACCTGCGGCGGTTCGAAATCCGCTCCCGGCGGATTTGTCCGCAAGCGGGAGAGGGGAGAACGCGACTTTCACGCTAGCCACATCGACATCATACAGGGTGCCAAGGAGCCACGTCCCCCGTCACGCGTCAGCAACACCCGATCTTGGGCCCAACTGTCGCGGTAGGCCGCTCTCCCGAGTGCCGCAACCGACAAATGTCCGGAAATCAGCTGGTTGAAGTCTCTATTGACGGACCCCGCGGAGTCTGTACAATACGCGCACTGTAACCGATGCGGGAATAGCTCAGTTGGTAGAGCACAACCTTGCCAAGGTTGGGGTCGCGAGTTCGAGTCTCGTTTCCCGCTCCA
>JAGTVE010000251.1 GCA_018224485.1 Thioalkalivibrio sp.
GCTGCCTACACCTACGTGGCACAGTCGCTGATGAGCCTGCTGAATATCTGGGCCTGGCTGCGTTTCCTGCGCCGCTGACGACCCTGGCCAGCCTGGCCAGACGCGCCGCCGTCGAGGATGAAGAGGCGTGTTACCGGAAGACACCAAGAAACATCAATATACGTTTGCATATCCGTGATTTTCCGTGCCTTCCGTAGGCTTCCGTGGCTGAATCCTCAGAATGATCCGGCCCTTACTCCTTTTCGGGCAGGGTGATGTTCAGCTCGAGGACCTCGCAGTCGCCCTCGCGCTCGAGGTTCATCTGGACCGCCTCCTCGTTCACCTGCACGTACTTGCGGATCACCGCGAGGATCTCGCGGTGCAGAGCCGGCAGATAGTCGGGGCCGGAGCGGTGGGCGCGCTCCCGGGCAACGATGATCTGCAGTCTCTCCTTGGCCAGCGAGGCTGACTTGGGCTTCGGAGAGCGGAAGTAGTCGAAGATACCCATGCCGTTCAACTCCCGAACAGGCGTCCGAAGAAGCCTTTCTTCTGGAGCGTGGTAAAGCGGTGCGGCCGGTCCTCCCCGAGGAAGCGCGCGACCGCGTCGATGTAGGCCTGGCCCGCATCGGACTCCTCGTCGAGGACGACCGGAACGCCCGAGTTGGAGGCATTCAGCACCGCCTGGGACTCGGGGATCACCCCGATCATGTCGATGGACAGGATGTCCTGCACGTCCTCGATGCTGAGCATCTCGCCCTTGTTCACCCGCTCGGGCGAGTAGCGGGTCAGCAGCAGGCGCGCCTCGATGGCACCCTCGCCCTGCTCCGCCTTCTTCGTCTTGCTGGCGAGGATGCCGAGCATGCGGTCGGAATCCCGGACGCTGGAGACCTCCGGATTGGTCACCACGATCGCCTCGTCCGCGTAATAGGAAGCCATCAGCGCGCCCCACTCGATACCGGCGGGGCTGTCGCAGACAATGAAGTCGAACTCCCGCGACATCTCGTCCAGCACGCGCCCGACACCTTCGGTGGTCAGCGCGTCCTTGTCCCGGGTCTGCGACGCGGGAAGGATGAAGAGGTTCTCGGTCCGCTTGTCCTTGATCAGGGCCTGCCGGAGGTTGGCGTCGCCGTTGATCACGTTCACGAAGTCGTATACGACGCGGCGTTCGCAGCCCATGATCAGGTCAAGATTGCGCAGACCCACGTCGAAGTCGACCACCGCGGTCTTGCGCCCCTGCATGGCGAGTCCCGTGGCCAGGGCCGCCGCTGTGGTGGTCTTGCCCACGCCACCCTTGCCCGAGGTAATTACTACAATGCGTGCCATAGAGCCTGCATCTCCTTGAATATGGCGCCTTTCGACTGCCTAGATTTCGCTGATCCTGATGGTTTCGCCAGCCAGCGTAATCAGCCGGTTCTCACCGCGCTCGCTGTCGAGGATGTCTTCCGCGATCCGGTAATGCCCACCGATCGAGATCAGTTCGGCATCCAGACGCCGGCAGTAGATGTGCGCAGTGGCCAACCCCCGCACACCGGCAAGCACCCGGCCGCGCATGGTGCCATACACGTGGATGTGACCGTCGGCGAGGACCTCGGCGCCCGCCGACACCGCCCCCATCACGATCAGGTCGCCGCCGCGCGCATAGATCTGCTGTCCCGAACGCACCGGCTGCGTGACCACCCGGGTCGGGGTGTGGACGGCAGGAGCCGGGGCAGGGGCCGGCGCGGCGCGCGGTTCGGGCGCCGCCGGTTCGGGCGCGCTCTTGCGTGCGGCGGTCTCGCCCGACTTGGCGCCAAGGACCAGCAGCGGCAGTCCACTGGCCTCGCCCACCTGCGCGGTTGCGACCTCGCCCTGCTGGATGCCGATCACCTTGAATCCGTGCCGGCGCACACGCTCGACGGTCACCAGCAGTTCCGACGTCGGCAGCGGGCCCAGCGCCTCGAGGTCCATCACCAGCGGCATGTCGCGCATCAGTTCAGGGGCCTCGGCCATGCGCGCCTCGAGCGCGGCATCGAGCTCCGCCGCCTCCGCCGTGTTCAGGCGCAGGACGGAGACCAGCATCATGCGCCCCTTGAGTTCGATCGCGCGCAGGCGCTCGCTGTTGGCGCTCAGGGCATCAGATGACATGATCCACCCGTAAGACCATGTCCGGTGATCTGCATAAGGCTGTCATCGGGGCATTGTATCGTGTCGCGGCCCGGAAGGCATGGGAGCGTTGCATGGCAACGCTCCCGCGAGCTTGCACCGAGGCAGGGACGTTCGGCAAGCCCTCCCATGGAGTGCGGCGGCCGGAACGGCCAGGATGCAGGGGCCGGACCTAGCCCGCGGGTTTCTTCGGTGGTCCCGGGATCAGGGCATTGGTGCGCTGCGCGTACTCGCGATAGCCGGGGCGGGCCTCGGTCATGCGGCGGTCCAGCAGGGTGACGCCGGAGACGCGCAGGATCAGGAAGATCATCAGTGCCACGCTGGGCAATGCCCACCAGCCGCCGAAGGCGAGGCCGACCAGACCGAAGCCGAGCCACAGCACGATCTCCCCGAAGTAGTTCGGGTGCCGGCTGAACCGCCACAGGCCCCGGTCCATCACCTGGCCACGGTTTTCCGGATCCGCCTTGAAACGCGCCAGTTGCCAGTCGGCGATGCTCTCGTACAGGAAACCGAACAGCCAGACCGCCCAGCCCAGCCAGACCAGCGCCCAGACCGGCTCGCCACCGCGCACGCTGGCGAACATCGGCAGCGCGATCACCGCGACCAGCGCGCCCTGCAGCCAGAAGATCGTGAACAGGCTGCGCAGCGCAAAGGCGTACTCGGAGCGGTCCTCGCGCATCTCCGTGTAGCGCGCGTCCTCCCCATGGCCCCAGTTCCGCCAGGTGATGTGTCCCGACAGACGCAGGCCCCAGAGGATCACCGGCACCAGCATCACCCAGCCGGTCACCGGCATGCCGGAGAGCAGCCACCAGGCCAGCGCCACGACGATGAAGCCGAGCCCCCAGAAGCGGTCCACGAGGCTTGCGTCGCGAAGCGGCACGCTCCAGATCCAGACGAGGCTCATCAGCGCGAGCGCCGCGAGCAGACCGAGAATGTATACAGCCATGGCGTCAGCTCCCTGGTTTGCGATCAGTCGCCGGGCATTCGAACAGGATGTGCGAGACCAACCACTCGTTCCCGCTCCGGAACCCGAACAGCTCCGCACAGGCCATGTAGAACATCCGCCAGCGCTGGAACCAGACCCGCGCGTCGCGACCATAGGTCGTCTCGAACAGGGGCAGGATCGTGTCCCGCGCCGCATCCTGGCGCCGCAGCCACTCGTTGCAGGTGCGCTCGTAGTGACGTCCGCTCACCCGCCACTGGCGGATTACCCGAAGGTCGCGCTGGAAGTGGCGGGCCAGATCATCGGCCGGCATCAGCCCGTCGCGGAAGAAGTAGCGCCCCATCCAGTTGTCCGAACCCTCGCTCTCGAAGAAGTAGGCGTGCTCGCGGTGCGCGAAGACGTGCATGAACAGGCGCCCCCCGGGCACCAGCCAGTCGGCCGCGCGCCGCAGCAGCTCCTCCCAGTTGCGCATGTGCTCGAACATCTCGATCGACACGATGCGGTCGAAGCCGGACTGATCGGGCTCGAAGACGTTCATGTCCGCGGTGATCACCCGGAGGTTCTTCAGGCCCCGCTCGTCCCGGCGGGCCTCGATGAAGGCACGCTGCGACCGGGAGTTGGAGACGGAGACGATGTCGCTGCCAGGATAGTGTTCCGCCATCCACAGGGACAACGATCCCCAGCCACAGCCGAGTTCCAGCACGCGCTGACCGTCGGCCAGTCCCGCGCGTTCGCAGGTCAGCGCAAGCATCCGCGCCTCGGCCGCGTCCAGGTCCGGTGTCTCCGCGTCCCACACACAGCAGGAGTACTTCAGGTGCCGGCCCAGGCACTGCTCGAAGTAGCCGGCGGGCACCTCGTAGTGCTGCTCGTTCGCGACATCGCTGGAGAGGGCGACCGGGGCGCCGCGCATGGTCTGCAGCAGCGCTTCCCGCCGCTCCATGTCCTCTTCCACGTCCCGCCCCCTGCCGCTCAGACGCCGCCGAAGCAGCCGTCGGATGCCAAAGCGGATCAGGACGTCGGGGACCCGGCCCCGTTCCGCCCAGGAGATGAGTGTCTGCATGTTGCCCCCCGTCCCTGTTACCTCCCA
>JAGTVE010000252.1 GCA_018224485.1 Thioalkalivibrio sp.
ACGTGGCCCCGGCGCAAGTACAGATTGCCGGGCTCCCCGGTCTCCCGGACTCCCGCGAGGTGCTCGGGGTGGACGTCGTGATCCGGGTGGGTCCGCGTCGCACGGACTGACGGCCCGGGCTTGGTGTCGAGCCGACGGCTCGGCTATCATGCGCGCCACGCCGACGTAGCTCAGCTGGTAGAGCAGCCGATTCGTAATCGGCAGGTCCGCAGTTCGATTCTGCGCGTCGGCACCATTCCCGCCCGCGTCCTTCACCCCCGCATCCGCGGGCGAGCCGCCGCGACGTCTCTCAGGCCCGGCGCAGGGGTTGCGGAAGCGAGAAGGTCACGTTCTCCTCGATGCCGGGAGCCTCGACCACCTCGTCAACGCCCCGGTGGCGCAGGAACTCGATCAGCTCGTTCACCAGGACCTCGGGCGCCGATGCCCCGGCGGTCACGCCAATGCGGCGCTTTCCCGCCAGCCACTCCAGGTCCAGGTCGGCGACTCCATCCACCAGATGCGCCTCGATGCCGGTGCGCGTGCCGATCTCTCGCAGACGATTGGAATTGGAGCTGTTCTTCGAGCCGACCACCAGCAGAAGATCGCAATCGGCCGCGAGCACCTTCACCGCGTCCTGGCGGTTCTGGGTGGCATAGCAGATGTCCATCTTCCGCGGACCCGCGATCGCCGGGAAGCGCTCACGCAGCGCATCGATGATCTCCGCGGTATCGTCCATTGAGAGCGTCGTCTGGCTGACGTAGGCCAGCGTCTCGGGGTGGCGGATCTCCAGCCTTTCCACATCCGCCGGAGATTCCACCAGCACCATGCGCCCTCCGTGCCGCTCGTCGAACTGCCCGAGCGTCCCCTCGACCTCCGGATGGCCGGCGTGCCCGATCAGCACCACCTCGCGGCCCTCCCTTGCATACCGGGACACCTCGATATGCACCTTGGTGACCAGCGGGCAGGTGGCATCGAATACCGTGAGCCCGCGTTGCCTCGCCTCTTCCTGCAGACGTTTCGGAACACCGTGGGCAGAGAAGATCACGATTCCTTCGTCAGGGACTTCGTGGAGCTCTTCGACGAAGACGACGCCGGCGGCCCGGAGGCGGTCGACCACGTGCCGGTTGTGTACGACCTCATGGCGCACGTACAGCGGCGCCCCGTGGATCTCGAGCGCGCGTTCGACAATATCGATCGCGCGCTCAACGCCTGCACAGAAGCCCCTCGGGTTCGCGAGCTGCACCTTCATGGAATCAATCCCCGTCGTCATGTGCATCGATGGATCCGTCGCTGTCGATTTCGAGGATCTCCGCGATGAAACTGAATGGCTGCCCCGCCAGGGGATGATTGAAGTCCACGGTCACGGTCTCCTCCCCGACATCGACGACGCGGCCGGGAATGGCGTCGCCAGCCGGGGTGTTGAATTCGTAGATCATGCCGGACTCGAGCGGCATCCCATCGGGGAACGCGGAGCGCTCCATTTCCTGCACCGCGCTCTTCTCGCGGAAGGGGAACACGCTTCCGGGCGCGATCGCAAATTCCCGTTGCGCGCCCGTCTCGAGACCCAGCAGGTGCCGCTCCAGCCCCGCTTCGAGTGTGCCGTCGCCGAGCACGAACTCCAGTGGCTCGTTTCCGGAACTGTCGACCACGAAGCCGCCCTCGAGCTGCAGACTGTAGTGCATCCGCACCCGACTGCCCTGCGTGATCGCGGCCATCACCGTGGCCTCGAGTCGATCGGGCACTGCTCGGCACACATCGCAATCACCAGGCACAAGGCCCCCACCGTGATCGCTGCATCGGCGATGTTGAACGCGGGCCAGTGCAACCCGGCATAGTGGAAATCGAAGAAATCCACGACCATCCCCACCCGTACCCGGTCCACGAGGTTGCCGATCGCTCCACCCAGGATCAGACCGAGCGAGACCACCTGCAGCCAGGCCTGGCGCGGCAGACGCGCGAGCCACGCAACGACCAGCAGCCCGACGCCCAGCGCAACCAGTGACAGGGTCCAGCGCTGCCAGCCGCCCGCCGTGCTGAGCAGGCTGAAGGCGGCCCCGGGGTTGTAGACCAGGGTCAGGTTGAAGAAGCTGGTCACCTCCATTGGGGCATAGAGGGTCAGGGTCCGCTCGGCCCAGAGCTTGGTGGCCTGATCGACCAGCAGTACCAGTGCCGCCACGCCCAGCCCCGGAAAAAGACCACCGCCTAACCGCAGCCTCATGCGAAACGCCTCTCTTCTCCCGGCCCGGTAATGTTCTCCACGCAGCGCCCGCACAGCTCCGGATGCCCGGCGTGGGACCCGACGTCGGGGCGCCGGTGCCAGCAGCGGACGCACTTGGAATGCTCGCTCTTGCGCACCACCACGAACAGGTTCGAACTGTCCTCCAGCACCACCGGGACGGCACCATCGGGTGGCGGACCCGACAAGACGCGCGCATCCGAGGTGATCAGCACGAACCGGAGCTCGTCGCCCAGCCGCTGCAGCAGCGCCGCCGTATCCCCTCCCACGTGGAGGTCGATCTCCGCATTCAGCGAACCACCGAGACCCTGCTCGTTGCGCGCGGCCTCGAGCGCGCGCGCCACGTGGGTACGCACCTCGAGGATACGGTCCCAGTCCGTGGTGGAGAACACCGAGTCCGCATCAAGCGCATGCAGCCCATCGTACCACTGCGAGAAGAGCACGCTTTCCGGGCGTTTTCCGGGCAGCAGCGCCCAGATCTCCTCCGCGGTAAAGCTGAGGATCGGCGCGATCCAGCGCGTGAGCGCCTCCGCCACGTGGTAGAGGGCGGTCTGCGCCGAGCGCCGCGCCCGGCTCTCGGCCGGCGTCGTGTACTGCCGGTCCTTGATCAC
>JAGTVE010000253.1 GCA_018224485.1 Thioalkalivibrio sp.
CGATCTGTCGAAGGGTGTTCGCGAAGGCGTTCATCGATCAGTCCTCTGGCGGGCGCGCGCGCCGCTGCAGCTCGTCGGGCACGGGAAGGTCGGTCGGCGGTTCGGGCTGGCGCGCGCCCGCCTGGCCAGCGGTCCGCAACTGGTAGACGTAGGCGAGCACGTGGGCCACCGCGACATACAGCCCCGCCGGAATCTCCTGGTCCACGCGGGTACTGAAGTACAGGGCCCGGGCCAGCGGCGGCGCCGAGAACAGCGGCACACCCGCCGCACGGGCCCGTTGCCGGATCTCGGCCGCGATCAGGTCCGCGCCCTTGGCCACGACCCGCGGGGCGCGCATGCCCTCCTGGTCGTAGCGCAGGGCCACCGCGTAGTGCGTCGGGTTGGTGACCACCACATCCGCCTTCGGCACCTCGGTCATCATGCGTCGCGACGCGATCTCCTGCTGGGTCTGGCGGATGCGGCTCTTGACCTCGGGCTTGCCCTCGGTCTCCTTGAACTCGTCCTTCACCTGCTGCTTGGTCATGCGCAGCTCCTTGTGGTGGTTCCAGAGCTGGAAGGGCACGTCCACCAGTGCGACCAGGATCAGGGTGGCGGCCAGGCTCAGGAAGGTCCAGCCGATCATGTAGCCCGCGTGCATCAGCCCGCGCTCCAGCGGCTGGTGCCCGAGCCCGATCAGCGCGCCCGAGAGCTGCCACAGCAGCGCGCCGGCGATGGCCGCGATCAGCACGAACTTGACCAGTGTCTTGCTGAACTCCATCAGCCCCTGCAGCGAGAAGATGCGCTTCAGCCCCGAGCCCGGGTTCAGCTTGCTCCACTTCGGCGCCACTGCCTTGCCCGAGAACCGGCCGCCGCCCAGCGCGAGCGGGCCGAGCACGGCGGCGACCATCAGCACCAGGAAGAGCGGCAGCAGCATCACCAGCCCCTCGGTGATGCGCATCTGCAGCATCTCGTGCAGCGCGCTCGTGTCGAACAGCAGCTCGCGCTCCAGTGTCCAGCTGCGCCGCAGGATCTCCTGCAGGCCCTTGAAGATGGGTCCGCCCATCAGCAGCAGGCCGCCGGCACCGGCAAGCAGCACCAGGGTGGTGTTCAGCTCGCGCGAACTCGCGACCTGGCCCTTCTCCCTCGCCTCGCGCAACCGCTTCGGAGTCGGTTGTTCGGTCTTTTCCTGGGAGGTGTCGTTCTCGGCCATCGTCTAGCGCCCGGTGGTCTGGCCGATCAGCGTGAAGCCGTCGGCGAGGAGTTCGGTGAACTGCGGCACCAGCACCGGCAGCGTGAGCAGCAGCAGCACGAAGCCGAGCAGGATCATCATCGGGAAGCCCACCGCGAAGATGTTCAGCTGCGGCGCCGCGCGCGTGACCACGCCCATGGACAGGTTCACCAGCAGCATGGAGGCCACCGCGGGCAGGGCCACCAGCAGCCCGTAGACGAACATGGTGCTGCCCCAGCTCACCAGGGCCCAGAGATCCGCCCGCACGATCCCGTCGACCGCGACGGGCATGCTGTGGAAGCTCATCAGGGTCAGCTCGATCAGCGCGACATGCCCGTTCAGCGCGAGAAAGATCAGCGTCGACATGATCACGAAATAGCTGGAGACCACCGGCACCTGCACGCCCTGCTGCGGGTCCATCATCGACGCGAAGCCCAGGCCCATCGACAGTGCGATGGTCTCGCCGGCCTGGGTCATCGCGCTGAAGACCATCTGCAGCACGAAGCCGATGGTCAGGCCGATCAGGATCTGCTGCACGCTGATCACCAGGCCGGCGAGACTCAGGGGTTCCACCGCCGGCGGCAACGGGATCAGCGGTGCCACGATCAGCGCGAGCAGGAAGGCGAAGGCGAGCCGGATGCGCACCGTCACCATGCCCGCGCCGAACAGCGGCGCCGCCATCAGCATCGCGCCAATCCGCAGGAAGGGCCACAGGACCGACCCGACCCAGGCGGTGATCTCGGCGGTGGTGAAGTGCATCCTCGCGGTCTCCGGAGCGCCCTGCTACCCGATCATTCCGGGGATCGCCTCGTAGAGGCGCAGCGTATAGTCCACGACCAGGCCGAGCATCCAGTTGCCGGCAAGCGCGAGCGCCACGAACATCCCCAGCAGCTTCGGGATGAAGGACAGGGTCATCTCCTGGATCTGGGTGGCGGCCTGGACCATGCCGATCGCCAGGCCGATCGCCAGCGCGGTCAGCAGCACCGGCGCGCTCAGCAGCACCATCACGATCAGCGCCTCGCGGCCGACCTCGACGACGGTTTCGGGAGTCATGATCCGGTCACCTCCGGTCAACGGGTGCCGCCGGCGCGGATGCGGCGGCGGGGTTCATGTGAAGAAACTCGAGGCGAGGGTGCCCATGATCAGCGCCCACCCGTCCACCAGCACGAAGAGCATCACCTTGAAGGGCAGCGAGATGATCAGGGGCGAGAGCATCACCATGCCCATCGACATCAGGACGCCGGCCACCACGAGATCGATGATCAGAAACGGGATCAGGATCAGGAATCCGATCTGGAAGGCGGTCTTCAGCTCACTGGTCACGAAGGACGCGATCAGCAGCGTGAAGGGCACGTCGTCCGGGGACTCGAAACCGTCGCGGCCACTGATGCGGGCGAACATCGCGAGGTCGTTCTCGCGGGTCTGGGCCAGCATGAATTCGCGGATCGGCCCGCTGGCCTCGACCACCGCCTGTTCCGCACCCAGCTGCTCCTGCAGGTAGGGCTCCACCGCGGCCGAGTGGACCCGGTCGAAGACCGGCGTCATCACGAACAGGGTCAGAAACAGCGCCAGTCCGATCAGGATCTGGTTGGAGGGGGTCTGCTGGGTGCCCAGGCCCTGGCGCAGCAGGGCCAGCACGATGATGATCCGGGTGAAGGAGGTCAGCATGATCAGACCCGCCGGCAGCAGGCTGAGCAGCGTCATCAGGATCAGGATCTGCAGCGTGACCGAGTAGGTCTGCTCGCCCTCCGCCCCGGTGGTCACGTTCAGCACCTCGAGACCCGACTGGCCCCAGGCCGGCTGGATCGAGAGGCCGAGCAGGAGCAGCACCGGCAGCGCGAAGTTGCCGAGCCTCACGGCGTCTGTTCCCGGTTCAGCGCCGCGCGCAGGCGGCCGGCGAAGGCGGAGTCGGAACGCGCAGCGCCCTCCTGGGCACCCCGGCCCTCGACACGGATCGGCTCCTCCAGCACGTGCAGGGCCTGCACGCGGCCCGGGGCCACGCCGACCAGCAGCTGCCGTTCGCCCACCTGGACCAGCACCATGCGCTCGCGCGACCCGAGGGAGATGCCTCCCAATACCCGGAACTCGCTGCCCAGGCGCGACTGCATGCCCCCGACCCTGCGCATCAGGAAGGCCAGGACCAGGATGGCCGCGATCACCAGGATCAACCCCACCAGCAGCTGCGCGAGATAGGCGGCGTCCATGCCGGCGCCGGCGGAGATGGGCCATATGCCCCCGGAGGTCTCGGCACGCAGCACACCCGGGAGCAGCCCCGCGATCACCGCGGCCGCGGCGCGGGTCCCGCCGCGCCGATGCACGGCCCCGGGCCACCGTCCGATTCCGAGAACCGTCATCACTTCAGCTTCTTCACGCGTTCGGCGGGGCTGATCACGTCGGTGAGCCGGATGCCGAACTTCTCGTTGACCACCACGACCTCGCCGTGCGCGATCAGCGTGCCGTTCACGAAGACGTCCAGCGGCTCCCCGGCCAGCCGGTCCAGTTCGACGATCGACCCCTGGTTGAGCTGCAGGAGGCTGCGGATCGCGATGCGGGTGCGGCCGATCTCCGCGGCGAGGGTCACCGGGATATCCAGCACCACCTCCAGGTTCGCCTCGTCCCGATTTCCGGAGGCCGGGGGCTCATCGGAAAGCGACTCGAAGCTCGCCTTCTCGAAGGGCTCCCGCCCCCCGGCGCGCGCCTCGGCGTGACCGGCACCGTCGTCCTCGTGGCCCCTGCGGGACCCGGAGGCGGCGGCCGGCGGTTCCTGGCCGGTGCCCTGATTCGTCTCGTCGCTCATGACTCGTGATCCTCTGGATGGTCAGTTCGAGCGCGCGATGCGCTCGGTCACCTGGATGGCGTTCTTGCCGCCGGAGACGCCGAAGCGGCCGCGGGCGACGGGTATGCCCTCCGCGCGCAGCAGGTGCTGCCGCGGGAGCTCCACCGGGATGATGTCGCCCGCCTTCAGCCGCATCACCTGCCCCAGCGTCAGGCTGGCCTCCGTCAGCAGCGCGACGGCCTCGACCTCCGCGGTGTTCAGTTCGTCGCGCAGGCCGCGGACCCAGCGCTGGTCCTGTTCCGGGCGGTCGCTCTGAAAGCCCGCATCGAGCACCTCGCGAATCGGTTCGATCATGAAGTACGGGAGGGTTACGTGGAGGTCGCCGCCACCGCCGTCGAGGTCGATCCGGAAACTCATCACCATCACCACCTCCGAGGGGCTCACGATGCTGGTGTACTCGGGATTCACCTCCGAGCTCACATACTCGAAATCGAGCTCCATCACGGGCGTCCAGGCCTTCTTCA